>JBFGJL010000134.1:0-5315 GCA_041577235.1 Acidimicrobiia bacterium
ATCGGGCGCTGCGGGCGTCACAACGGGTGACCGTGGGGGCGCCGGGTTGAACCTCGGGGTGGGGGACGGCTCCTGGTTCGCCTCGACCGGTGGACGCCCGTTCGACCCCGACCAGCCGGTGGTGGCCCTGGTACACGGCGCCGGACTGGACCACACCATGTGGGCGTTGACGGCGCGGGGCCTGGCCGCCCACGGCCGCTCGGTGCTGGCGGTGGACCTGCCCGGTCATGGCCGCTCCGACGGCCCACCCGTGGAGTCGGTGGAAGCAGCGGCGGACTGGGTCATCGATCTGGTTGGAGCGGCCGGGGTCGAGCAGGTGGCCGTGGCAGGCCACTCCTTGGGGGCGCTGATCGCCCTGAGCGCGGCCTCCCGCCATCCCGACCGGGTCCGGGCGCTGGCGCTGCTGGGAGCGGCGCTGGAGCTGCGGGTTCATCCCCAGCTCCTGGCCGCCGCCGAAGCCGGAGATGCACTCGCCTTCGACCTGATGGTCGACTGGCTGCACACCCGCCGCACCCACCTGGGTGCCAGCCCGGTGCCGGGACGGTGGATGAGCGGCAGCACCCGCCGGCTCCTCGAGCAGGCCGGCCCGGGCGTGCTCGGCATCGACCTCCGCGCTACCGACTCCTACCGGGGAGGGGCGGAGGCTGCCGCCCTCGTCGCCTGCCCGGCGGTGGTGATCCTGGGAGAGGGCGACCGGATGGTTCCGGTGGCGACCGGCACCGAACTGGCCGAGGCCCTTCCCGACGCCCAGCTGGTGGTGCTGCCCGACTGCGGCCACATGATGACCGCCGAGCAGCCCGACGCCGTCCTGGCCATTCTGCGGCAAGTCTTGTAGGCGGCCCGGCCTTTCGCCGGGACGCTCCCAGCCAGTACAGTCGGCGTCGTGAACGGACAGCTCTACATCGCCGGCAGCTGGCAGGCGTCCGCCTCCCGTGCCACCTTCGCCGACCACAATCCGGCCACCGGCGAGGTGATCGGAACGGCGGCCGACGCTGGGCCCGCCGACGCAGCTGCCGCCGTGGCGGCCGCCGCCGAGGCCTTCCCGGAATGGTCGGGACTGACCGCCTACCGTCGCTCGGCGCTCCTCTACGCCGCCTACGAGCTGCTGCTCGACAGGGGTGAGTCGCTGGCCAAGCTGATGACCGACGAGCAGGGCAAACCGATCAAGGCGGCTCGCAGCGAGGTCCAGTATGGGGCCGACTTCCTGCTCTGGTATGCCGAGGAGGCCAAGCGGGTGTATGGCCGCACCATTCCGGCCCCTCGACCCGACCAGCGTTTCGTGGTGCTCCATCAGCCGGTGGGCGTGGTCGGGGCCATCACGCCGTGGAACTATCCGGTCTCGATGCTCACCCGGAAGCTGGCGCCGGCGCTGGCGGCCGGCTGTACGGTCGTCCTCAAACCGGCCGAGCAGACTCCGCTGTGTGCGGTCGAGGTGTTCAGGGTGCTCGACGAGGTCGGGATTCCGCCGGGGGTGGCCAACCTGGTGACGACGTCCGATCCCGGTCCGGTCGGCGAGGTGTTCCTGACCGATCCGGCGGTCCGCAAGCTCACCTTCACCGGCTCGACCGAGGTGGGCACCAGGCTGGCCACCGCCGCGGCCGGGCGCATGAAGCGGATCTCCCTCGAACTGGGAGGCCACGCCCCGTTCGTGGTGTTCGACGACGTCGACCCGGTGTACGCCGCCAAGGGCGCCGCCTTGGCCAAGCTGCTCAACACCGGCCAGGCCTGTATCTGCCCCAACCGGATCTACGTGCAGCGAGGCATCGCCGACCGTTTCGTGACCGCTCGGGCCGACCGGGTCGGGGGCATGAAGGCGGGGGTGGGCCACGAGGAAGGGGTGACCATCGGACCTCTCATCGACGAGGCGGCGGTTGCCAAGGTGGATCGCCAGGTGCAGGACGCCGTGGCCCAGGGGGCCACCCTGGTGACAGGAGGCCAGCGCCTGGGAGAGGGCGAGCTGGGACGCGGGTTCTTCTACGCCCCCACCATCCTCACGGGGGTGACTCCGGACATGGTCATCTACCGGGAGGAGACCTTCGGGCCGGTGGCCCCGATCACGGTGTTCGATACCGAGGACGAGGCTCTGGAAATGGCCAACGACACCAGCTATGGGCTGGCTTCGTACGTTTACACGACCGATCTGGCCCGGGCAACCCGCATGTTCGAGGGTCTCCGCTTCGGGATCGTGGGGATCAACGACATCAACCCCACCGCCGCCGCCGCCCCCTTCGGCGGCATCAAGGAGAGCGGTCTGGGCCGAGAAGGGGGGCTGGAGGGCATCGCCGAGTACCTGGAGACCAAGCTGGGCGGGTTCTCGGTCTGATCGAGCCCGTCCCATCACCTGCCCCGAGTGCAGCATTGCCCTTCTGGGCGCATCCGGCGGCGTTCACTCGAGTCCGGTACGGAGCCGCACGGCCGGGGCGTCGAGGGCGGTGATGGCCTGGGAGGTTCGGGCCTGCGAAGCCGAGAGCGCCGCCGCCAGGCCAGCGGACAGATCGCCTTCCGCCAGCAGGTCGGGAGCCGGCAGGATCCGATAGGTGACCGCTTCCACCCACGTGGGGGTGAACGACACCGAGCGTACAGCCCAGCGGTCACCGCGCTGGGCGACGTCGAGATGGACGATGACCCCGTCTTGGACGGAGGCCAGGAAGCGCTGCCCCGAGAGGAAGTTGCCCATCCCGTACACCACGTACTCGCCCGCCCGGTAGCCCACCGGCTGGACCACGTGGGCGTGGTGTCCGAGGATGACGTCGACGTCGTCCGACGAGAGCAGGCGGCCGGCCACGCTCAGCTGGAAGGAGGTCGGGGCCTGCTGATACTCCGCTCCCCAGTGGAGGCTGACCGCCACCAAACCCGCTCCCGCCTCACGGGCGTCGGCGGCGTCGTCGAGGATCCGCTCAACGTCGATCAGGTTGGCGGCGTAGGGCCTTCCGGCCGGCAGCGGAATCCCGTTGAAGCCGTAGGAGTAGGACAGATGGGCAATGGTTGCCGTGCCCACCTCATACGTCCTCACCCCGGCCGCCTCGGCGGCAGAACGGGCCGTCCCGGTATGGCCGACCCCGGCGGCATCGAGGGCGTCGAGGGTGTCGATCACGCCCCCGAAACCTTGGTCGAGGGAGTGGTTGGAGGCGGTGGAGCACCCGTCGTAGCCGGCTTCGGCGATGGCAGCGGCCAGTTGGTGGGGGGCGTTGAAGGTGGGATAGCCGGAGAGGCCGGTGTTGGTGGCCGAGAGTGGCACCTCCAGATGGCAGAGAGCGAGATCGGCCCCGGCCAGGATCGGCCGGACCTCGTCGAACATGGGTCCGAAGTCGTAGCCGGATCCTCCGGCGTTGCTCGCCGCCCTTCCCGTGAGTTGTAGATGGATGAGAATGTCACCGCTGGCGGCCAGCTCGAACGCCGGTCGAGGCCGGGGATGGATCGGGGCCAGGCCCAGCGTCCTTGCCAGCAGCGATACCGCCTCGTCCCGTCGCACCGGTCGGTCGGGGCAGTAGCGGTCGTTCGCCGGAGGATTGCAGCCGTTGGTGATGCCGGCGGCGGCCAGCGCCTCGATGTCCCCTTCGAAGGTTCCGGTGTCGTCGACGAACCGGCCGGACGGGCCGGGCGGAAGGTCGGCCAGCCGCACCAGGAAAGCAGCCAGTTCTCCCCTGGTCACGGTCCGGTTCGGGCAGAACCGGGTGTTGGCCGGAGGATCGCACCCGCGGGCGATGCCGGCAGCGGCGATGGCATCGATGTCCGCTTCGAAGGTGGTGCCGTTGTCGTCGCTGAAGGCGTCGGAACCGTCGCTCGGAAGCGCCGCCGCCCGTTGCAGGAGGGCGGCCAGCTGCCCGCGGGTCAGAGAATCACGCGGACAGATCAGATCGTCGAGCGGCGGGTTGCAGCCCCGCAAGACCCAGGTTGCGGCCAGGGCTTCGATGTACCCCTCGTGGACGTTGCCGTCGTCGTCGAAGAAGGTGCCGCCCGGTCCCAGTTCCTCCCCGCTCAGCGGGACGGCGACGATGGTCGCCATCAGCATCAACGCGGTCATCACCATCTGGCCCATGCCGGCCTCCACCGTCATGTCTACCAGGGGGGCGGCTCAGCGGCGACGACCTCGCCAGCCGATCAGCCAGCCAGCCACGAAAGCGGCCAACACGGCCCACCCCGCAGGTCCGGCGTCGGGGCCAGCACTGGTCCCGGCCCGGGCGGGAGCAGGTTCGGGACCTGCTCGAGCCGCGCCGGTCCTCAGCCGGTCTGCGTAGACCTTGGTGAACTCGGCGCCGAAAAAGAAGATCTGGCCCTGGTAGAAGAGGAAGGCCAGCAGAACCACCAGCGAGCCGGCTTGACCGTAGGCAGACCCGAGCGAACCGCTGGCCACATACGCCCCCACCCCGACGGCACCGGCCGCGAACAGGAGGGCGGTGAGCGCCCCGCCCCGGCGGGCCGCCTTCCAGGGAACCCGCACCACCGTGAGGTACTGGAACGCGAGGGCGAAGACCCCAGCCCCCAGCACCAGAGCCGAGATCGGTCCGATCACCTGTACGAGCACTCGTATGGGAGCAGTGCTGGAGGGAAGGAGAGCGGCCACCCAGCTCACGGCGCTGCTGAGGGCCAGCACCGCGGTCAGCACCACCCCGGCGCCGACCACCGCCAGGAACCCGATGATTCGCTTGCGAATGGCCGCCGCGAGGCCGCGCCGCTGGTCCTCGGGAGCATCGAAGATCTTGTTGAGGGCGGCTTGCAGCTGCAGGAAGACCCCGGAGGCGCTGAAGAAGAGCAGCCCCCCTCCCACCACGGTGGCGATGATGCCGCTTCCCGGCCGGGAGGCATTCACCAGGAGTTCCTCGATCACGTCGGCGGCCGACTCTCCCACCGTGGAGCCGATCCGCTCGGCGATCTCGCCCCGCGCCGCCTGTTCGCCGAAGACGAACCCGGCCAACGCCACCGCGATCAACAGCAGGGGTGCCAGCGAGAAGACGGCGTAGTAGGCGAGAGCGGCTGCCAGCCGCGGGGCCCGGTCGGACGACCAGGCTCGGGCACTCCGCTTCACCAGCTCGACGAAGACGGCCAGCCGACCAGGGCGAGTCGAGGTCACAGCCGTCGATCGTACCGGCTCCGGTTCGGCCGGTGGGGCCCTGGCTAAGCTCGACTCAGCGCGCGGAAGGAGGTGAGATGAGCAGGCGCTACGAACGACTCACCGAGCCGCTGGTCCGTGAGAACGGCGCCCTCCGCCCGGCATCCTGGGACGAGGCGCTCGACCGTGCCGCCACCGGACTGCAGGCGGCGGTGGCGGAGAGCGGACCCAGCGCCGTCGGGCTCTTCAGCTGCTCGAAGGCGAC
>JBFGJL010000135.1:0-5283 GCA_041577235.1 Acidimicrobiia bacterium
CTGCCCACGCTCCGAGATGCCTTCGCCTGGGCCAGCCGGTACTGGGACTGGCTGTGGGGTAATGCTTGACGAGATCGTGGTCGAGGCGATCCCGGAGCCGGCTCTCACCTCTCGCATCGCCGAGCTCGGCCGGGAGCTGGCGGAGGCCTTCGACGGTCGCAACCCGGTGTTGGTGGCGGTGCTGCAGGGGGCGGTACCGTTCCTGGCCGACCTGATTCGGGCCATGCCGATCGAGCTGGAGGTGGACTTCCTCGCCCTCAGCCGGTTCGGCGAAGGGGGACGCGTCCGGATCGCCATGGACACCGAGATCTCGCTGGAAGGTCGGACCGTTCTCTTGGTCGAAGACGTGGTCGACACCGGCCTCTCGCTGGGGGTGCTGCGCCGGCTGATCCGAGCGCGCGACGTTGGCTCGCTGGCCACCGTCACCCTCTTCGACAAGGTCGCCCGGCGGATCGTCGACGTCCCGCTCGAATACCGGGGTTTCGAGGTGGGAGACGAGTTTCTGGTGGGGTACGGGCTCGATTGGGAAGGCCGCTACCGCAACTTGCGGTCGGTATGGGCGGTGCTCGACTTGCCCGCCTTTCAGGCGGCGGAGGAGGTCGAGCAGGGGGCCGTCTTCCGATTGGCCGGTGATAACCTGGCGCCATGAGCGACCCGGGCAATGGCGGCATGATTCCCATGGAGCTGGTGGGCGTGCGAGTCGAGCTCCCCGGGAACCAGCCGATCGTGCTGTTGCGGGAAGCCGGCGGAGTCCGCTATCTGCCCATCTGGATCGGCGCGGTGGAAGCGACCGCCATCGCCTACGCCCTCGAGAAGATGGTCCCGCAGCGCCCCCTGACCCACGATCTGCTCAAGACCGTGTCGGAGGCGCTGGGTTCGCGGGTCGCCCGGGTGGTCGTCACCGAGCTGCGCGACAGCGTCTTCTATGCCGACCTCATCTTCGATCAAGGCGGCGACGAGGTGAGCGTGTCCTCCCGCCCTTCCGACGCCATCGCCCTGGCGGCGCGCACCGATGCCCCCATCTTTGCCACGCCCGAGGTGCTGGACGACGCTGGTATCGAATTCCGAGACGAGGACGAAGAAGCGGAGATCGAGCGCTTTCGCGAGTTCCTGGAGGACATCTCCCCCGAGGACTTCGAGCCCGGCAATCCCGACCAGCCGGGCGCGTGAGCTCGATCAGCCGGGTTCGGGCCGGGGCCTTTCTCCTGGCCAGCATCGTGGTGGTGGCCGTGATCGGCTACATGATCCTGGAACAGGTCTCGCCGTTCCAAGCCCTCTACATGACCGTGATCACCATCAGCACCGTCGGCTACGGCGAGGAGTTCGTGCTCTCCCAGGGTGGGAAGCTGTTCACGCTGGGCGTGATCATCGTCGGGGTCGGCACCGGCCTCTACACTGCCGGCGCTGCCTTGGAGGTGGCGCTCGAGAATCTGGGCGGGAGGAGAAATCGCCGCATGGAGCGCCAGATCGCGGCCCTGGAGGATCATTTCATCGTCTGCGGATTCGGACGCGTGGGCCGGGGGACCTGGGAGGCGCTGCTCGAACGTCGGGCCGAGGTGGTGGTGGTCGAACAGGACGAGGACCGGGCAGAGGATGCCCGGGAGGCCGGGGTGCTGGTGGTGGAGGGCGACGCCACCCACAACGACACGCTGGAGGCGGCCGGCATCCAGCGTGCCCGGGCGCTGGTCGCCTGCGTACGGGGCGACTCCGACAACCTGGTGATCGTCTTGTCCGCCAAGGCACTCCGTCCCGACCTGCTGGTGGTGTCTCGGGCCACCGAGATGGAATGGCGGGGGAAGCTGTTGCTGGCCGGCGCCGATCGGGTGGTGGCTCCCCAACAGGTCGGAGCCGACCGGCTGGCGGCCCTGGCCCTGCAACCGGCCCTCGCCGAGTTCCTCGACTTGGTCGTCTCGGGACGCATGGTCGAGTTCCGAATCGAGGAGGTTCGGGTCGGATCCGACAGCGATGTGGCCAACAAGACCCTCCGGGACGCCCTGATCCGGGAGCGCTCGGGGGCGCTGATCCTCGCCATCGAGACCACTCAGGACCGGCTGCTGATCAACCCCGATCCCGATCTCGTCCTTCTTCCGGGCCAGCTGGTGGTCGGTATCGGCACCGACGAGCAGGTGCGCCGGCTCGGTGACCTCATCGCCGGTGGATGACCGGGTCCGTTTTCCACAGACGGAGAGTTATCCACAGATTTCGTTGACAAGGCCGGCCGGGCCCCACTAACTTGTTACGGCACAGTAATTACGGGGGTGTAACCTCCGTAGAGGGGCGAGACAGGAGCGGCCACCGTGACCGAGCTGGGTTTTCGTGCACCGCAAGTCTGCAAACTGGTCGGAATCACCTATCGGCAGCTCGACTACTGGGCTCGAACCGACCTGCTCAAGCCCTCTCTCCAAGAGGCCCACGGCTCGGGTTCCCAGCGACAGTACTCCTTTGCCGACGTGGTGCAGCTCAAGGTGATCAAGCGGCTGCTCGACGCCGGCATGAGCCTCAAGCGAATTCGTCAGGCGGTCCAGATCCTGCAACGGCAGCTCGACAGCGAGCAACCGCTGATGGACGTGACGCTGCTCTCCGACGGCCAGACCATCTACGCCGCCCACAGTGCCGACGAGGTGGTCGACGTGTTCCGCCGCGGCCAGGGCGTGTTCGGAATCGCGGTGGGGCCGGTGCAGGAGGAACTCGAGGGCCAGATCCATCTGCTCTTCCCCCCGGAGGGCTCTTCCTCGGAGGTGGTGGCACGAGCAGAAGCCGAGGCGACCTGAACCGATCCGATCTGCCGGCCAATCCTGCAGATGCGGTCGAGTTCGCCCACAACAGCGAGCGGCAGTTCGCCCGTCTCCTCGACTTCTACGGGATTCGGTGGGAGTACGAGCCCCGCACGTTTCCGATCGCCTGGGACCGGTCCGGGGAGCCGTCGCAGTCGTTCACACCCGACTTCTACCTTCCCGACGACGACCTCTTCATCGAGATCACCACGATGAACCAGAAGCTCGTGACCAAGAAGAACCGGAAGGTGCGAAAGCTGCGGGAGCTGTATCCCGACGTGAAGTGCAAGGTGCTGTACCAGCGCGACTACCTACATCTGGTGGTGAAGTACGGGTTGGAGGAGCCAGACCATCTCGACGAGGCACCCCCACCTTCTCGCCTTCCGGGGCCACCGAGAGTGGTGCGGCTGGAGCCGGGTGGGTCGGACACCGCTTCGCTGACCGGCTGACCGAGCGGCTTCCAACTGGCCGGGTAAGCTGCGGCGCATGGCGGAGCGGACCAGCGGTTCACGGACGAGGAGCCGCCGCTGATGCACCGTTCGCCTCTCCATTCGGTCCATGCTTCGACGGGCGCCCGCTTCGTGGACTTCGGCGGGTGGGAGATGCCCGTCCAGTACGAGGGGGTCCTCGCCGAGCACCAGGCAGTACGAGGCCGGGTGGGCGTGTTCGATGTCTCTCACCTAGGACGTTTCTCGTTGATGGGAGCGGGAACGACCGCCCTGCTGCGCCGACTGCTCTGCAACGACATCACCCGAGTGGCTGAGGGGCGCGCCCAGTACACCATGGCGCTCAACGAGCGGGGAGGGGTGGAGGACGACATCATCGTCTGGCGGTGGAGCGAGGATGACGCCTGGGTGTTGCCCAACGGTGCCAACTACCGCAAGATCCTCGATGTTTTTGCCGGCGCGGCTCCCGATCAGGTGACGGTCGAGCCGCTGGTGGAGAAGACCGCGCTCCTGGCCGTGCAGGGTCCCGCCGCTCCCGATCTCCTCGAGCGGGTGCTGGGGAAACGGCCCGGCCGGTTTCGGCTACTGCGGGTCGATCACGACAACATCCGGGTGTGGGCGGCCGGGACCGGCTACACCGGTGAAATGGGAGCGGAGCTGGCCGTTCCGGTGGAGGCGGCGGCAGCCCTGTGGACCGAGCTGGTCGAGGCCGGAGCGATTCCCTGCGGTCTGGGGGCGCGGGATACGCTGCGGCTGGAGGCGGGCCTCCCCCTCTGGGGACAGGATCTCGATCCGGAGACGACGCCACTGGAAGCCGGCCTGGACTGGGTGGTGTCGTGGGATCATGAGTTCACCGGCCGTGACGCCCTCCTGGCCCAGCAGCGAGATGGGCTCTCCAAGCAGCTGGTGCCCTTCGAGATGGAGGGCAGGCAGATCGCCCGCCACGGCCATTCCGTCCGGGCCGGCGCCGCTCGCGGCGAGGTCTCCAGCGGTAACTTCAGCCCCGTGCTCGGCCACGGCATCGGCTTCGCCTACTTGGCTCCTCCGGAAGCGGAGGCGGACCTGGAGATCGAGATTCGCGGCGCCTGGCTGCCGGCCCGGCGGGCGCAGCTCCCCTTCATCGGAAAGGACTGAGGTGGACTTCACCCCCCACACCGACCACGACGTGGCGATCATGCTGGAAGCACTCGGTCTGACCGAACCGGCCGATCTCTACCGCCACCTGCCGGACGAGGTGTTGCTCGATCGGCCACTCGAACTCCCCGACCCTATGTCCGAGGCCGAGGTGATGGGGCTCATCGACTCGCTCGCCCGGGAAAACCGCTCGGACCTGGTCTGTTTCGCCGGCGGCGGGTACTACGACCATCACCTTCCTCCGGTAGTGCGGTCGCTGACCATGCGGCCCGAGTTCGTCACCTCCAACACCCCCTATCAAGCCGAGGTGAGCCAGGGCGTCCTCCAGATGTTGTTCGAGTTCCAGTCCATGGTGGCGGCCATCACCGGAATGCCGGTGGCCAACGCCTCCCTCTACGACGGAGCCACCGCGGCAGTCGAGGCGATGAACCTGGCCGTGGGTGCCACCGGCCGGCGGGCGATCTGGGTGTCGCGGGGAGTCGCCCCCACCACCCGCGCCACGCTGGCGACGCTGGCCGCCGCCCGCCAGATCGAGATCGTGGAGCACCCAGTGGTGGGAGGCACCACCGCCTGGGCCGAGGAGGCGGGCCCGGAGCCGGCGGCGATCGTGTTCGCCCAGCCCAACTACCTCGGGGCGATCGAGGACTACGGTGCAGCGGTGGAAGCGGCTCATTCGCGGGGGGCGCTGGCCGTTGCTCAGGTCGACCCGATGACCCTCGGTCTGCTCCGGACCCCGGGAGGGGCCGGGTGCGACCTCGCCTTTGCCGAAGGCCAACCGCTGGGGAACCCCCTCTCCTTCGGCGGTCCGGTGGTGGGGTTGTTCGCCACGACCCGCGAGCACGTCCGCCGACTGTCGGGCCGGCTGGTGGGCCGCACCGCCGACCGGGCGGGGCGCCCCTCCTACGTGCTCACACTTCGAGCCCGTGAAC
>JBFGJL010000136.1:0-5281 GCA_041577235.1 Acidimicrobiia bacterium
CGCCCCGGTCGAAGACGACCTCGTTGACCCCGGCGGCCAGCGCCCGCTCGGCGACCAGTTTGCCGACGTCGGCGGCGGCGGCCACCGTCAAGGTGCGGGATCGGAGGTCGGCCTCGTTGGAGGAGGCGGCCGCCACGGTCACTCCGGCCCCGTCGTCGATCACCTGGGCGTAGATGTAGCGGTTGCTGCGATAGACGACCAGCCGCGGACGGGTGGAGGTGCCGGTGACGCGCTTGCGCACCCGGGCGTGCCGCCGCCGCCGCGCCTGCTGCCGCGAACCCTTCATCGTGCTACTGCTCCTGCCTTGCCGGCCTTGCGCCGGACCACCTCGCCGGCGTACCGGATCCCCTTGCCCTTGTAGGGCTCGGGGGTACGTACCTGGCGGATGTCGGCCGCCACCTGCCCGACCAGCTCCTTGTCGATCCCCCCCACCACGATCTTGGTCGGCTCGGGCACCTCGAAGGTCACCCCTTCCGGGGCCTTCATCCGCACCGGATGGGAGTACCCGACCTGCAGCTCGAGGGTGGAACCGCTAAGGACCGCGCGGTACCCCACCCCCACGATGTTCAGCTCGCGGGTGAAACCCTCGGACACGCCGGTCACCATGTTGGCGAGCAGAGCCCGGCTGCGGCCATGCAGCGCCTTGGCCTGCCGGTCTTCACCGTCGCGCTCGACCGTCGCCACTCCGTCCTCCACGGTGATGGCGACCCGGTCGGAGAACCGCCGGTGGAGACTGCCCTTGGGGCCTTTGACCGTCACCTCGTCCCCGGAGACCCGGACATCGACGCCATCGGGGATGGGGACGGGCATCTGGCCGACACGACTCATGTCACCACACCTCGCACAGGATCTCGCCTCCGAGCCGGCGGCGGCGGGCCTCCCGGTCGGGGAGGATGCCCTGGGAGGTCGACACCACCACCACCCCCAGGCCCCCCTGGGCGCGGGGCAGCTCGTCGGCCTTGCGGTAGATGCGGTGGCCCGGTTTGGAGATCCGGCGGATCCCCTGGACCACCGGCGAACGGTGCGGCCCGTACTTCAGCTCGATGATCAGCTCCTTGCCGGCCTTGGCCTGCTGGACGTCGTACCCGGCGATGAACCCCTCGGCGGCGAGGATGGCGGCGATGTTCTCCTTCAGCCGGGAAGAGGGCATCGACACCGAGGGATGCGCCACCAGACCGGCGTTCCGGATCCGGGTCAGCATGTCGGCGATGGGATCGGTCATCATGGCTACCACGACGCCTTTCGCACCCCGGGCAGCTCGCCCCGCTGGGCCAGCTCTCGCACACACACCCGGCACATCCCGAACTTCCGCAGGTAGGCGCGGGGGCGGCCACACCGGCGACACCGGTTGTACCCCCGCACCTTGAACTTCGGTTTGGCCTTCGCCTTGTTCACCAATGCCTTACGCGCCATGAACGGTCACACCCTCGTCTCTTGCTTGCGGAACGGGAATCCGAACGATTCGAGCAGCGCCCGGGCGTGCTCGTCGTTCTGGGCGGTCGTGCAGATGGTGATGTCCATGCCGCGCACCGCCCCGACCTTATCGTAGTCGATCTCGGGAAAGATGAGCTGTTCGTTGACCCCGAACGTGTAGTTGCCGGACCCGTCGAACGCGCGGGGATTGAGGCCGCGGAAGTCGCGGATCCGGGGGATGGCGATGGCCACGAGCCGGTCGAAGAACTCCCACATGCGGTCGCCGCGCAGCGTCACCGACACCCCCACCGCCATCCCGGCCCGGAGCTTGAAGCCGGCGATCGACTTGCGGGCCCGGTTGATGCGGGGGCGCTGCCCGGCGATGACGGCCAGCTCGTCGACGGCGGAGTCGATCTGCTTGGCGTCGGCCACCGCATCGCCCACCCCCATGTTGACCACGATCTTCTCCAGGGTGGGGATCCGCATGACGTTGTCGATGCCGAGCTTGCTCTGCAGCTGGCCCGCCACCTCGGTCCGGTAGCGCTCTTTCAAACGCGGGGTCACAGGTCACCTCCGCACTTGCGGCAGATGCGATGCTTCCGGCCCTTGTCGTCGAAGCGGTGGCCGATGCGGGTGGGTCCGCACTCGGCGCAGACGATCAGCACGTTGGACACGTCGATCGGCATGTCCTTGTCGATGATGCCGCCCTGCATGGTCTGGCCGGTGGCCCGCTGGTGCTTCTTGGCGGTGTTGACCCCTTCGACGATGATCTTGCCGCGGCGGGGGATCACTTTGGAGATGCGCGACTCCTTGCCGGCGTCCTTGCCGGTGATCACCATCACCTTGTCACCTTCACGCAGCCCCATCAGAGAACCTCCGGAGCGAGAGAAACGATCTTCATGAAACGCTTGTCGCGCAGCTCCCGGGCGACCGGACCGAAGATGCGGGTGCCGCGCGGCTGCTGATTGTTGTCGATGATGACGCAGGCGTTGTCGTCGAAGCGGATGTAGGTTCCGTCCCGGCGCCGGGCCTCCTTGGCGGTCCGCACCACCACCGCCTTCACCACCTCTCCCCGCTTGACCGTGCCACCCGGGATGGCGTCTTTGACCGCGCCCACGATGATGTCGCCCAGGCCGGCATAGCGGCGGCTGGAGCCGCCCAGCACCCTGATGCAGAGCACCTCCCGGGCGCCGCTGTTGTCGGCGACCTTGAGCCTGGTCTCCTGCTGGATCATCTGGCTCGCTCCACGATCTCGGCCACCCGCCAGCGCTTGGTCTTGGAGAGGGGGCGGGTTTCCACGATTCGCACGGTGTCGCCCACCCGGGCTTCGTTGGTCTCGTCGTGGGCGTGCAGCTTGCGGCGGTGGCGGATGATCTTGTCGTAGCGGGGATGGCGCGACGAGCTGCGGACCTCCACGGTGACGGTCTTGTCGCGGGCGTCGGACACGACCAGCCCGACTCGGGTCTTGCGGGTACCTCGCTCGCTCATGCCGCACCTCCGCCGGCGGCCTGCTGGGCCCGCCAGGCCTCGATCTCCTGCTCGCGGATGACGGTGAGGATGCGGGCAACATCCCGTTTGACCTGGGTGAGGCGCGCCGTGTTGTCCAGCTGGTTGGTGGCCAGCTGGAAGCGCAGGTTGAACAGCTCCGCCTTGGCGTCGGCCAGGCGGTCGCCCAGTTCTTTGGCGGTGAGCTTGCGCAGCTCCTCGGCCTTCACCCTTCCTCCCGTACCACGAACTTCGTCTTCACCGGCAGCTTGTGACCGGCCTTGCGCATGGCCTCCCGGGCCAGCTCCTCGGGCACACCCGACAGCTCGAACATCACCCGGCCCGGCTTGACCACCGCCACCCAGAACTCGGGGGTGCCCTTGCCGGAGCCCATGCGGGTCTCGGCCGGCTTCTGGGTCACCGGCTTGTCGGGGAAGATGTTGATCCAGACCTTCCCGCCACGACGGATGGTGCGGGTGATGGCGACACGGGCAGACTCGATCTGCCGGGCCGTCACCCAGGCCGCGCCGAGCGACTGCAGGCCGTATTCGCCGAACGTGACCCGGGTTCCCCCTTTGGCCATGCCGGTACGGCGGCCGCGATGCTGCTTGCGGTACTTGGTCCGCTTGGGCATCAACATGGGCCTAGCTGCCTTCCTCCTCGGTTTCGTCGGCCGGAGCCTCGTCGACGGGAGCCTCGCCCTCCGCGACCGGCATTTCGGCCTCGTCGGCCGGGGCCTGGTCGGTGGTCTCGGTCTCCGCTCCGACCTCGCCGACCGGGGACTCCGCCTCCGCCGGCACCACCGCCGGCTTCTCGGTGTCCTCGCGCTCTTCTTCGTATTGCGTCTGGGCGGCTTCGGGGTCGATTCGCGCCGAAGCGCCTTCTTCGGGACGCTTGCCGGTCTCGCGGCGCTTGCCGCCCCCGGCTTCGATGAGGCGCTTTCCGCCTCCGGCCTCGATGAGGCGGGGCATCTTATCACCTCCGACGGCGTGCTCCGCCCGGGCCTTGGCGGGGGCCACCCGGCTCCGGCCGGTAGGCCCGCCGGTGGCGAGGGCGGCTTCGGCGGCGATCTTCTCCCGAGTCGATTTGAGGGAGGGCACCACGTCGCCTTTGTAGACCCAGACCTTCACCCCGATCGCCCCGACGGTGGTGGAGGCGGTGGCCATTCCGAAATCGATGTCGGCCCGGATGGTGTGCAGCGGGACCCGGCCCTCCCGGTACCATTCGCGCCGGCCCATCTCGGAGCCGCCCAGCCGGCCCTTGCACTCGACCCGCACCCCTTCGGCCCCCGCCTTCTTGGCGGTGGCCACGGCCCGCTTCATCGCCCGGCGAAAAGCGACCCGGTTCTCCAGCTGGTCGGCGATGCCCCGGGCCAGCAGCTGGGCGTCGACCTCAGGATCCTTGACTTCGATGATGTTGAGCTTCACCGGCCGTTCGGCGATCTTCTCCAGACCGGTGCGGAGACGCTCCGCCTCCACTCCCTTGCGGCCGATCACCACCCCCGGTCGGGCGGTGTGGACCTCGACCACCACCTTGTCCCGAGTCCGCTCGATGTCGATCCGGGAGAGCGCCCCCCGCACCAGCTCGCGCTGGAGGTAGTCGCGGATCGCCCAATCGCTGTTGACGAGCTCTGTGTAGTCCTTGTCGCTGTACCAGCGTGACTTCCAGTCGGTCACCACCCCCAACCGGAATACGTAGGGGTGTGTCTTCTGACCCATCAGCGATCCTCCTCGCCCATCTCTGCGACCACGATGGTGATGTGGCTCGTTCTCTTCCGAATCCGGGTTGCCCGTCCCCGCGCCCGCGGTTGCCACCGCTTCAGCGTCGGCCCCTCGTCGGCGTAGGCCTCCGCCACCATCAGCTCGTCGGCGTCGAGGGCATGATTGTGCTCGGCGTTGGCCACGGCCGAGTTCAGCACCTTGCGGATGGGCTGGGCGGCCCGGCGCTGGGTGAAATCGAGCACGTGGCGCGCCTCCTCCACCGGCAGGCCCCGCACCAGGTCGAGAACCCGCCGGACCTTGTTCGGCTGCTGGCGCACGTACTTGGCCTGGGCTCGGACTTTCATCGTTTCTTGGCCGCCTTCTCCCGTTTGGTCCCGGGGTGGCCGCGGAAGGTGCGGGTGGGGGCGAACTCGCCCAGCTTGTGACCGACCATCGACTCGGTGATGTAGACCGGGACGTGCTTGCGCCCGTCGTGGACCGCCAGGGTGTGGCCGACCATCTCGGGCAGGATGGTGGAGCGCCGGCTCCAGGTCCGGATCACCCGCTTGTCGCCCTTCTCGTTGAGCGCCTCGACCTTGTCGATCAGGTGCTCGTCGACGAACGGGCCCTTCTTCAGACTGCGAGACATGTGGTGTCAGTACCTCTCTGGACGGTCGGCCCGC
>JBFGJL010000137.1:0-5273 GCA_041577235.1 Acidimicrobiia bacterium
GCGCACCCATGTCGAGCGCGTAGATCTGGGCATCGAGCAGGAGCTTGGGCACGTTCTCTTCGTGAATCGCCTTGGCGAGGCCCTCGACGATGGCGGTCTTGCCCACGCCGGGCTCGCCGATCAGCACCGGGTTGTTCTTGGTGCGGCGGGAGAGGATCTGCATGACCCGCTCGATCTCCCGCTGGCGGCCGATGACCGGGTCCAGCTTCTTCTCGCGGGCGTACTGGGTTAGGTTGCGCCCGAACTGGTCCAGCACCGTGGAGCCCGACGGGGTCGACTCCTGGCGGCCGCTGCCCTGCGGCCCGCTGCCGGAGGGCGCTGACTCGCCCTGGACGCCGGAGAGGAGCTGGATGACGGTCTGGCGCACCTTGTGCAGCTCGGCGCCGAGCTTCTGCAGCACCTGGGCGGCGACGCCCTCGCCCTCGCGGATGAGACCGAGCAGGATGTGCTCGGTCCCGATGTAGTTGTGGTCGAGCTGGAGCGCCTCCCGCAGCGACAGCTCGAGGACCTTCTTGGCGCGCGGCGTGAACGGGATGTGGCCGCTGGGCGCCTGGGCGCCCTGGCCGATGATCTCGACCACCTGGGATCGGACGGATTCGAGGTTGATGCCCAGGCTCTCCAGGGCCCGGGCGGCGACGCCCTCGCCTTCGTGGATGAGGCCGAGCAGGATGTGCTCCGTGCCGATGTAGTTGTGGTTGAGGAGTCGCGCTTCCTCCTGGGCGAGCACGACCACCCGGCGGGCCCGATCGGTGAATCGCTCAAACATCTCTTCTGGTCACCCCAAGATCGACGGGCGCTGGTCAGCGCCGTGCGGCGAGTATAGCGATGGCCTCTTTCTATCCCATGGGACGATTCGCCCCGTCCCGACGGTTCCTGAGGGCCCTCCGGACCCCCACCATCGGCGTCATTGAATTCGTCGGCTGCCACCCGGCGCGGCTTGAGGACCTGCGTGGCGCCGGCACCGGAGCGGGGCGCCGGGGCCGCTACCATCCCGGCTCCGCTGCCCCGGAGAGCCCGTGAGGCGTGACTCCCTCCCAGACCTGGTACCGATCCCCGCGGTGTGGGACCGCCTGGCGCGGGTCGAGAGCCGCCTCTACGAGGTGACCCGGTCCGACGACGCCTTCCTCACCGAAGTTGCCCAGCACCTGCTCGGAGGCGGCAAGCGCTACCGCCCGCTGCTCGCCCAGGTGGCCGGGGAGCTGGGCCCGCATCCCGATCCGGCTGCGGTGGAGGCCGGGGTGGCGGTGGAGCTGATCCACGTCGGCAGCCTCTATCACGACGACGTGATCGACGAGGCGGACACCCGGCGCGGGGCCAACTCGGTCAACGTCAACTGGACGAACACGATCGCCATCCTGGCCGGCGACTTCTTGATGGCGCGCGCCTCCGAGGTAGCTGCCGCTCGCCTCGGGCAGGAATCGGTGCGGCTGCTGGCTCGGACGTATGCCGAGCTGGTGGAGGGCCAGACCTTGGAGCTGCAGCTGGTGGACAGCCTCGACCACGCCATCTCCGACTACTTCCGGGTGATCGGCGGCAAGACCGCCAGCCTGGTGCGGACCTCCGCCCGACTGGGAGCCATCGCCGCCGACGCCTCGGATGAGCTCGTCGAGGCCGTGAGCACCTGGGCGTGGGAGCTGGGTCTGGTGTTCCAGATCACCGACGACGCTCTCGACCTGGTGGCCAGCGAGGAATCCCTCGGCAAGCCGGCCGGATCCGACATCGGAGAGGGCACCTTCACCTATCCGGTGCTCCTCGCCCTGCAGGGGGCCGATCGTGAGCGGGTGCGTTCGCTGCTCGCCGGCGGCCACCCCTACCCGGCCGAGGTGATCGACGAGGTGATCGGCCTCGTTCGGGAAGGGGGGTACGTGGACCGGGTGCTGGAGGACGCCTCTCACCGAATCGCCCGGGCCCGGGCCGCCATCGACCCCCTGGCCGATGGTGCGGCCAAGGAGGTCCTCACCCGCCTGGGGAGCTACCTGGTCGACCGGGTCGAGGCGGCCCGCACCGTCGCCTAGTCCTTTCCCGGCGGCCGCTACGGCCGACAGGACCTCCAGGACCTGCTCAACCACCCGTCGGGCTCGTCCGAAAGACACGGAGGTACCCCACGGAGGACCAGCCATGAGCAGTGCCGCCATGCCGACGCCCGATCGGCCCGACCCGGCTGTGCCCGACCTGCAGCTGACGGCGCTCGCCGCTGCCGGCGACCCGGAACGATCGCTGGTCCTCGTCATCGACGACGATCCGGTGATGCGGCGCCTGCTGGAGCTGCGGCTGACCGCTCCCGACCGGGTGGTGGTGACCGCCGAGACAGTCGGGGAAGCCGAGCAGGTGCTGGCCAATGCGGTGGTCTCGCTGGTCGTGCTCGACCTGTTCCTCCCCGATGCCGACGGCCGGACCCTGCTCGCCGAGTTGCGCAACCGGCCGGGAACCGCCCAGCTCCCCATCGTGGTGGTGTCGGGCAGCGCCTCGGCTCTGGTCAAAGCGGAGTGTTTCGGCCTCGGCGCCGACGGCTACCTGGAGAAGCCGGTCGACCTCGACGCCGCCGCCGGCCTGGTCGCCTCCCTGTTGCGACGCAGACCGGAGCCGCCGCCACCGAGCCGGGAGCCGGCGGTCGGGGAGGCACCCGATCGGGCCGAGCGGGTCTTCGCCGACGCACTCCAAGCCCAACCGGGACTGGTGGCCGTCGCCGTCATCGAGCCCGAGTATCACGGCCTCGGCCCCCAGGCCGGCCGTGAACAGCAGCTCCGCTTGCTCGGTGCGGCGCGAGAGGTGATGGAGGCCACGATCGGCGACGACGGCGCGGTGGCCTCCGATGCGGATGGACAGTTGGTGGTGGTGGTGCCCGGCGCCACCTCCGCCGCCGCCGCCCGCCTCATCGACCGGGCCCGCCTGCGACTTCGCAACCGGCCCACCGGACCGGGCAGCACCGGCATGATCAGCATGTCGGCCGGGGTGGTCGACGGAGCCGCCCGACCCGACTTCTCCCACGCACGGAGCGCCGCCCGCGACCTGGCCGAGAGGGCGCGGACCACCGGCGGGGACCGGGTGGTGACCGAGAGCCTTCGCCGGGCCGGCGGCGCCAAGGTCCTGCTGGCCGAAGACGACGCCTTGACCGCCGCCCTCATCATCCACCGGCTCCGGCGGGAAGGCCTGGAGGTCCTGCACGTGCGCGATGGCGAGGCAGCCCTGGCCGCCGCCCGGGCGGAGCAGCTGGCGCTGGCCATCCTCGATGTCAACATGCCCCGCCTGGACGGGTTCGAGGTACTGGGGAGACTGCGGGCGATGGCGGAATTCGCCCAGGTTCCGATCGTGATGCTGACCGCCATGGGAGGCGAGCGGGACGTGGTGCGGGGCTTCGAACTGGGGGCGGACGACTACATCCTCAAGCCGTTCTCTCCCTCCGAGCTGACGGTTCGGATCCAGCGGCTCCTGCCCCGGGGGTGAGAGGACTCCCGGCCGAGCCTCGTCGGAGCGACCGGGCTCAGACCGCCAGCTCGAGGGGATCGCCCGCCGTCAGTCGATGCTGCCAGCTCGAATGCCGGGTGACACTCTCGAGGTAGGCGCTCCGGGCCCGCTTGCCCGGGGCGTTGTCGGCCACGGGGGGAACGCCGTCGTACATGGTGGCGAAGAACGACCGCAGAGAGGTCAGCGCCTCCGAGTGGATCTGCGAGACCCGCGCCTCGGTCACGCCCAGGTCGTCGGCGATGTCCTGGAGCAGGTCGCCCTCCAGGTAGTAGCGGGTGATGATGTCGGCCTGAACCGGGGGGAGGTGCCGCACCGCCTCCCGCAGCGTGCCCAACAGCTCCCGCTGCTCGAGGGCCGCATCGGGGAGGGCACCGACGTTCTCCTCGTCGATCAGCTCTCGCAGGGGCGGCTCACCGGCCTCCTCCCAGTCGAGCTGCAGCAGCGTGCCCGTCATCGCCTGGGCCTGGCGTCGAGCCAGCTCGTTCTCGTCGATCCCGAGCAACCCGGCCAGTTCCCGGTCGCCAGGATGGCGGCCGTGCTGCTCCTCCAGGACGGCAGTGGCCTGCCGGATCTCGCGCATGCGACGCCGCACGGTCCGCGTCGCCCAGTCCCGGCTGCGGGTGGAGTCGATGATGGCACCCCGGATCCGGATGGCGGCGTAGCGGGCGAAGGGGGCGCCGGAAGCCGGATCGAAGCGGCGGGAAGCCTCGACCAGGCCGAGGGTGCCGGCATTGTGGAGGTCGGCCCGGTCGACGTGGGCCGGGTATCGACTGGCCACCTCGGCCACGATCCGCCCCACCAGATCGAGGTGGTCGATGGCCAGCTGGTTGCGCTCGTCCAGCACGGTCTCGCTCCTTTTGGTGCCCGGGCCTGTCCGGCCGACGGACTAGTCACTTCGTGTGTGCTGTCTCTAGTCCTTCGGCCTGGAAAGGGTTGGCGGTTGATGACTATTCGCGAATAGTCACCGGCACCGTCACCCGGCGCCGGGTGATGACCGCGGCCATGAGCGCTAGTCTGCGGCGCCGGAAGGAGCACGGAGAGTGGCGGACGACGTCCCCGGATCCCACGAGAGCCCCACCGAGTTGCGAAAGCAGCTGGGCCAGCTCCGAGACGAGATCGCCGACCTGCGCCTGTCGCTCGACGTGCTGTCCACCATCGACCTCGCCTCGGGCTTGCTCAACCGCAACGGACTGCTGGAGTCCATCCAGAGTGCCCTGAACTGGCTTCGCCGGCGCAACGAGCCCTTCGGGCTCATGGGCATCCGGGTTCCGGAGCTGGCTCGCCAGAGCGACGACGAGCTGGTGAGACATCTCGGGGCGGTGCTCAGCAGCACGTTGCGGGCAGTGGACTCGGCGGCTGTCCTGGAGGAGGTCAACCTGGTGGGAGTGCTGCGCGAGCTGACCCTCGAAGGCATCCCTCAGGTGGTGGCTCGGGTCCGGGAGGCCCTCGGCGGGGCCACTCGCGCCACCCCGATCACGCCCCGCTTCGTGGTGGTGCTGGTGCGGCGGCCGCCTTCACTCCTCCCCGCCGACCTGATCGAGCGACTGACCGAGCTGCTCGACGAGGCGCCGCTGGTGGGGATCAAGGCCATCGACCTGTCGGCCTGAGCCGGGTTCCCACCGGGCGCCGGTCACCAGGTCCGGAGATGGTGGACCTTGAGCATCGTCCGCTGTTCCGAGGTAGGAGGCGCCGAGCCGCCCTCCGGGACGCTCACCTGCCCTCCGGCGGCTCCGGTCTCCATCGTGAGGGAGTGGTGGTCGGAAGTGGAGTCGGTCGGAGCCGGCCGCACGTTCGGATCGGCCGTGGCC
>JBFGJL010000138.1:0-5257 GCA_041577235.1 Acidimicrobiia bacterium
CAGGTGCTGCTCACGAAGGACGTGCTGGGCAGCCGGGAGCAGTATCTGCACGCCCGGCGGGCGCTGGAACGCATGCTGCGGGAGGGGATCGTCCCGGTGGTCAACGAGAACGACTCGGTGGGGGTCGAGGAGCTGCGATTGGGTGACAACGACCGTCTGGCCGCCCTCGTCTCGCATCTGGTGGGGGCACGGCTGCTGGTCTTGCTGACCGACACCCCCGGCCTGCTGTCGGGTGATCCCCGCTTCGGCGACGACGTAGAGCTGCTGTCGTCGGTCCTCCACACCGACCAGGTGCTCGATCGGGTGGCGAGCGGGCCGGCCGGCCCGACCGGCTCGGGTGGGGTCGCCACCAAGGTGGCGGCCGCCCGGATGGCGGCGTGGTCGGGAATCCCCACCGTGGTCGGTCCGGCCAAGACCGGTGACACCCTGATCCGGGCCGTGGCCGGCGAGGAGGTCGGCACCTGGGTGGAGCCGCACCCCGCCCGGCTCCCGGCCCGCAAGTTGTGGATCGCCTTCGGTCAGCCCGCCGAGGGCCGGGTGGTGATCGACGCCGGAGCTCGGACCGCACTGGTGTCGGCGGGACGCTCGTTGCTGGCGGTGGGGGTGGTGCAGGTGGAGGGCTCCTTCCCGGCCGGAGCCGCGGTCGAGGTGTACGGACAGGGCGGCGACCTGGTCGCCAAGGGCTCGGTGCGGATGTCGGCCGACCAGCTCCGGCGGGTCATGGGGCTCCGCTCCGACCAGGCCGACATCGAAGAGGTGATCCACCGCGACGATCTGGTGGTGCTGGCCGTCTCCTGACGGTCATTCCCGGTTCCGGAGCCGGTCGAGGCCCAGGAGAGTGAACGACAGCAGCAGCAGGACGGCGCCGGCGACGGCGGCCCCCGTTGATCCGGCCTCATGAAGCTCCCGACCCGGCTCGATCAGCTCCAACTCCGCCACGTCGAGGTAGCTCTCCCCACCCCGCTGCGGGTCGTGGTACCGGTAGATCCCGGTGGCGCGCACCAGCGGGCCCCGATAGCGGTAGCCCCCGGGCCGGTCGGCGATGGCCAGGTCGAACAGCAGGACCGGCACCCGCAACGCCACCGAGATATTGCTTCCGGCCAGCTCCCCCGTCTCCAGCAGCGGGCGGCGGGCATAGGGGTCGTCGTTGAGCTGGGCCCACACCGCCCCGGAGTGGCGCCCGAAGTCGCCGATCAGCTCTCCTTCCACGGTCACCGTCGCCCCGTCGTAGTCGGGCCCGTCCCGGTCGAGCTGGCCGGCGGTTTGGGCCTGGGCCGGCGAGCCGATCCCGACCATGGCCACCGCCAGCACGGTGGCGACGCCCCAGCGCCTCATTCGCCCACCGCCCAGGCCACCATCATCCCCACCAGGGCGAACACGGCGATGAACTCCAGCCGCCCCGCCCACATCTGGAGGATGTAGACCACCTCCAGCAGCACCGGCATCCCGGGAGCGGTCACCCCGACCGACAGCCCGACGTTGGCGGCGGCGCTGACCGACTCGAACAGCGCATCTTGGAGCGGCACTCCGTAGGCAGCTCCCACCGCCGTTCCCAGCAGATACAGCCCGACGTAGAGGAGGGAGACCGCCATGACCGACTGGGCCAGCTGCGGGCTGAGGTGCTTGAGCCCGTTCTGGCGGTAGGTGGCCGTGATGACCGAGTGCTCGGGCAGCAGCGCCTCCCGGATGGTGTTGGCGAGGGCCTTCAGGGTGAGCCCGATCCGCAAGGCCTTGACCCCGCCGGCGGTGGAAGAGCCCATCCCGCCCAGCGCCATGGCGGTGGCGAGACCGGCGAAGGCGAGCCCGCTCCACCGGGCCAGGTCGGCCCCGGAGAGGGTGGAGAAACCGGTTCCCGTGTGAGCGGAGAGCACCTGGAAGGTTCCTTGCCTGGTGAGGGAATAGGCGTCGCTGAACAGCCCCAACACCGCCAGCCCGACGATGGTGGCGCCCAGGGTGACGGTGAAGGTCAGCAGGATGGTCTTGGTCTCCAGGTTGCGGAGGATGTTGCGGGGACCGCGCCAAAGGGCATAGTGGGCGCCGAAGCTGAGGGCACCCGCCACCATCAGCATGGCCGTCACGAACTCGAACAAGGGTGAGTGGTAGTACCCGAGGCTGGTGCTCTGAGGGGCGAAACCGCCCGTGTCGAAGGCGGCCATGAACACGCTGTAGGCGTGGAGGAAGGCCCGGCCGGGATCGAACCGGAGCCGCACGTAGCCGACCAGGAAGAGCGAGGTCATCCCGACTGCGGCGTGGAACAGGCTCACCAGCCAGATGAAGCGAGCGGTTGAGGTGACCGACGGGAAGATCTTCTCGTCGCGGGCTTCGCCGTGGTAGAGAGCCAGAATGCCGCCGGCGGCGAAGAAGGTCAACGCCGCCAGCACGATCCCTTGTCCTCCCAGGAAGTGGAGGGTGTGGCGCCAGGCGTTCACCGACGCCGCCAGATGGTCGAGATCCTGGATCAGCGCCAGCCCGGTGGTGGTGATCCCGCTCATGGCGTCGAAATAGGCGTCGAGGAGGCGGCTGTAATGACCGCTCATCGCCAGGGGAATGGTGCCGACGGCCGGAACCACCAGCCAGGTGAGCGCCACCACCACCATGCCGTGGCTCCAGTCGAGATGCTCGCGGGCGGGGCGAAGGAACCGACCGGCCGCCCCCAGCAGCGCCGCCACCCCCACCATCAGCAGGAAGCTGGCGGCGGGCGCCCATTCCTGTTCCAGGACCGCCCACACCAGCGGCACGAGCCCGGCCACTCCCAGCACCGCGATGATCCTCGACAGGTAGAAGCCGATCAGCAGGGCGTCCTCCCGATGGGGTCGCAGCAGCATCTCAGGCCGCCGCGCTCACGACCCAGGCGATCAGCAACCCCAGCGCCAGCAGGACGACGACGATGGCGGCCTCGATCACGATCAGGACGATGCCCCCCAGCACGTCCCGGTCGAGCCGACGGGGCCGCCCGGTCATGACCGGCGGGGCCGGCGGCTGGTCATTGGGCCGGCCGGTGGTGACGGGTACCGCCCTCGCTGCCCCGATCGTGGTGGCTGCGACTGAGGGCGTTCCGGAGTTCGTCCTCCAAGTGCAGTTGGGTCACCGCCAAGACCCGATCGCCCGGCTCGATGACGGTGGTGGCGTCCGGCACCAACAGCTCTCCCTCCCGTCGGAGCGCCACCAGCACCGTCGACGCGTGCAGGGAGATCTCCCGTAGCGAGCGGGGCGGGACCGAGTCGGGGATCTCGACTTCGATCAGGCTGAGTTGCCCCCGCTCCAGCAAGGCGACCCGCACCAGCTCCTGCAGGTCGAGCTCCCGGCTGATCACCTGGACCAGCAGGTCGGTCACGCTCACGGCCGGCACGCCCAGTGCTTCGAAGGTGGCTCCGTTACGGGGGTCGTTGACCCGCGCCAGCAGCTTGGTGCAGCCGAAGGCGGTGCGAGCCAGCTGGCAGGCCACCAGGTTGTCCTCGTCGTGACCGGTCACCGCCAGGAAGAACCCGGCCCGGGCCACGTCGGCCTCCTCGAGGATCCCGACGTCGGTTCCGTCGCCCACAAGCGTCAGAGCTCCGGTCTCCTCGCCCACCACTCTCGCCCGTTCGGGGTCGGCCTCGATCACCACCACCGCGTGGCGGGCCTGGCGGAACTCGCGAGCCAGGTAGCCCCCGACCTTCCCACCCCCCACCACGACGATTCTCACGGTGCCTCCGGTGCCAGGTAGCGGTGGATCCGGGCACTGACTCCTTCCCGGGCGGCGGCGATGATCAGGTCTCCCTCTCGCATCCGGAACCCTCCTCGGGGGATGTGGGTCGTTCGTCCTCGCCGCACCGCCGCCACCCGGAGCTGGTCCTCGATCTCGAAGTCGTTCACGGTGCGCCCGTTCGCCTGCGGGCCCAGCACGAACTCGACGATCTCCACCCCTCCTTCCGGAAAGGTGATGTGATAGGTGAACTCCTCCTCGACGATCTGCTCGAAAATCACGTTGGCGATCAGCTTGGTTCCGGTCACGTGGGTGATGCCGAGCGCCCGATAAGACTGTTCGCGAGCCGGGTCGTACAGGCGGGCGATGGTGCGGGGGACGTCGAACACCGCCTTCGCCACCTCCACCGCCATCAGGTTTGCGTTGTCGGAGTCGGTCACGGCCACGAACACGTCGGCCAGCTCGATCGAGGAGTCTCGCAGGGTGTCGACGTCGTAGGCCTGGCCCTGCACGATCGCCCCGTTGAACGACTTGCCCAGCGCCTGCAGTGCGACCGGACGGTTGTCGATCACGGTCACGTCGTGTCCCTCGTCGACCAGCGCCCGCGCCAAGGTGCTCCCCACCCGGCCGCAACCTGCGATCACGATCCGCATGATCCTCCCAAACCCGCCATGTTAGGAGCGGTTGGCGCTCTCCCGGCCGGGTGGAGAGGGTGTTTCCGACGGCGGTACACTCGCCGGGTGACCGACCGGACTCTTGTGTCTCCCCAATGCCGTCCCGCCGGCCGCGACTGAAGGCTTTGCGATGGAGTTCACCCAACCTTCCCAGGTGCGAGAGGCGCTGCAACGCCTCGACTATCTGGCCGACGACCGGATCGCCCAGGTGGTGTTCCTGGCCGACAAGCTCGGCAAGCCGATCTTGGTGGAGGGTCCGGCCGGGGTGGGGAAGACGGAGCTGGCCAAGACCCTGGCCCGGGTCTACGGCCGTCAGCTCATCCGTCTCCAGTGCTACGAAGGGCTGGACGAGGCGAAGGCCCTCTACGAGTGGAACTACAAGAAGCAGCTCCTCCGCATCCAGGCCGAGCACGACAAGGACTGGACCGAGCTGGAGGAGGACATCTTCTCGGAGCACTACCTGCTCACCCGGCCGCTGCTGGAGGCGATCCGCTCGGAGCGTCCGGTGGTGTTGCTGATCGACGAGGTCGACCGGGTGGAGGTCGAAACCGAGGCGCTCCTGCTGGAGGTGCTGTCCGACTTCCAGGTCTCGATCCCGGAGCTGGGCACGATCACCGCCTCCACCCGCCCGCTGGTGGTGCTCACCTCGAACAACACCCGTGAGCTGTCGGAGGCGTTGAAGCGGCGTTGTCTCTTCCTCCACATCGGCTACCCGACCGTCGACCGGGAGACCGAGATCCTCACCGCCCGCGTGTCCGGCATCTCCGACCATCTCGCCCGGCAGGTGGCGAGGGTGGTGCAGAGCGTGCGGAACTTCGACTTGAAGAAGGCACCCTCGGTGTCGGAGTCGGTCACGGCCACGAACACGTCGGCCAGCTCGATCGAGGAGTCTCGCAGG
>JBFGJL010000139.1:0-5251 GCA_041577235.1 Acidimicrobiia bacterium
GCGGTCGCCGATCGCCCGCGCCGATTCATAGGCCTCGTGGCCGCGCTCCAGGGCCAGGTCGGGCTGGACGTTGGCGTGGGCGAAGAGCTGGATGCTGTAGGCCATCATGGCGTCGTCCCGGCCCGCCTGCGCCTCACTGGTCAACCGCTGGCGACCGTGGCGCAGGCGTCGCACCTGCTCGAGCCGGCCGGCCATGCCCCGAGGGGTGGGGTCGGCGACATGCGCATAGGCGACCGAGATCAGAGCAGACATCGCCCCTCTCCGGTCCCCGAGCTCCTCGTAGATCTGGAAGGCCTGGTCGGCCAGCTCCTTGGCAGGAGCCAAGAAGGTGGGCGCGGCTGCCATCAGCTCGGCTTCGTCCTTGCCGGCGGCGGCCTCCGCCATCACCGTCAGGCGGGCCCGACCCGCCGCCACGACCGCCAGCTCCCGCAATGCTGCCGCCTCGATCGACCGGTCCTCCAGCCGGCGGGCCAGCTCCAGGGCACGCTGGAAGGGCTCCTCGGCGGCGTCCAGGTCGACCTCGACCAGCGGCCAGAAGCCCTCGCCGATCGGGCAGCGGGTGAGGGCCTGGCCCAGCTCCAGGCAGGCCTCGAGCTCGGTCCGGGCATCGTCGGCGGCGGCCGCCGCCTCCCGTACCGACCTGGCCAAGGCGGCGGCTGCTTCGAAATCCCCCGCCATCCGGGCCGCCGAGGACCTCCGCAGCTTCACCTCCCATTCCGTGGCCGGGTCGCCCAGCGCCGAGGTGAGCGCCCCCAGCTCGGCCAGATTCGCCATCCGCTCTTGCCCCCGTTCCAGCAGGGCGAGAGCATCGTCCTTCAGGCGGAGCATGGAGATGCGGTCCTCGGTGACCGTGGCGGAGGCCAGCGAGGTATCGATGATGCGGATGCCCTCCTCGGGGGCATGGGCCTCCAGGCTGGCCCGGGCCGCCCGAATGGCGCAGGAGACGGCCCGCTTGTCGTCACCGGCCTGAAGAGCGTGATAGGCCAGGGTGGACAGGTTCTCCGGACTCTCCTCGGCGGCCAGTAGCTCGACGATGGCCCCGTGTACGGCGCGGCGTCGGTGCCGGGCTCCGGCGTCGGCCAACGCCGCCCGGATCTGGTCGTGACTGAACGAGAAGTCGAAGCCGGACTCTTCGGGGAGGGCGGTGAGAATTCCCAGCGCCTGCGCCGAGCCGAGGGTGTCGTGCAGCCGCCACTCACTGACCGCTTCCCCTCCTTCCACCACTGCCCGCACCTTCGACAGGTCGGCCAAGCGGAACCTCCTCCCCAGCACCGCGGCGTCGGTCAAGAGGCCATGGGCCTCTTCGGAGACCTGAGCCAGCCGGCGGGCGATGAGCGAGTGCACGGAGGCCGGCACGGCCGGCCCGCTCAGCCGGATCATCGTCCAGGTTCCGTCGATCAACTGCAGCGCCTTGGCCTCCCGATAGGCCCGGGCAAACTCCTCGATGAAGAAGGGGACACCTTCGGCGCGGGCGTGCAAGCTGTCGAGCGTCTCGTCGGACACCGGGGCGTCCAACAGGTTGGTGAGCAACTGCGCGGTCTCGCTGCGGGTGAAGCGCTGCAGGCGCAGACGTTGGGCCAGGTGCATCCGATCCAGATCGGCGATCAGGTTGCGGGCCCCCTCCGCCGTACCTTCCGCGTAGGGGCGCATGCTGATCAAGAAGAAGAGGGGCATCGAGGGCAGGGTCCGCACCAGGTAGCGGATCAGCCGGATGCTGTCCTCGTCCGCCCACTGCAGGTCGTCCAGCAACAGCGCCAGCGGGCGTTCTCGGGCCAACGCCGCCACAGCGGTGCACACTTCGTCGAACACCCGCAGCATCTGTTCTTGCGCGGACAGCCCCTCCGACCGGGAGGTCTGGCGCCCACTCAGTGCGTTGCGAGCCAGCTCCAACGGCTCGCCTGCCATCGCCTGCTCGGCCAAGGCATCGAGTCGGGGCGCGCCCATCAGGGTCCGGAACAGCAAGAAGGGGCCGCGTAGCTCCTCGTCGGCCGCCACGTCCAGCGCCCAGCAAGGAGGATCGGCTTCTCGGGCCATCTCGGCCGTCGCCTCCAGCAGCCGGGTCTTGCCGATTCCCGCCTCCCCTTCCAGCACCAGCGCCCGGATGCCGCCCCGGGGAAGGTCTTCCAGGTGCTGGCGGATGGCGCCCAGCTCGGTGACCCGGCCCACCACCGGTCCGCGCGCTCGCGGCAGCACCAGATCCAGGTCTTGAGGGGCGGTCGCGGCCGCGGCCCGCGCCTGGGAACGCTCCGAGCCCTCCCACTTGTCCCGCCACAGCACTTCGTACAGCCGCCAGCGGCTGGGAAAGCCCTTCAACCAGAACATGCCCCGGTCCACCACCCGCAGGTCGGGCTGCATACCGGCGAGATCGTGGACGATCTGGGCCATGAGGATCTGACCGCCGTTGGCCTTGCCGGCGATGCGGGCGGCGGCGTGCACGGCGGTGCCGTAGGCGTCGCTGCCGTGCTGGGTCACGTCGCCGGTGTTGAGACCCATCCGAACCTTGATCGGTTGGTCCGGATTGTCTCGGTTGTGCTCCTCGATGGTCCGCTGGATGGCGACGGCGGTCTTGATCGCCTGGCGAGCGCCGGGGAAGAGGATCATGAACCCGTCACCGAGCGCCTTGCTCTCGACTCCGCCCGACTCGGCCAGCTGGCTCCTGATCAGTCGCTCGTGGGCGTGGATGAGGGCATTGGCGACGTCGTCTCCCACCCGCGTCCTCAGGTCGGTCGAACCCTCCAGGTCGGTGAACAGGATGGTGAGGGTGCCTTCCGACCTCACCTCATCGGGCGATGCCTCCACCGTCACCTACTCTCCGCGCTCGTTCCGACCCTAATAGGTCGCGCCTCCCACTCGCCGTCGCCGTTGCAGCCCGATTGGCGGGCTCGACCCGGCGAAGGCCCTGGCCCGGACGCAGCCCTAGCATCGCCCTGGTGAAGATCGGACTGGCCCCGGCATGAGCGGCTGGCGAGCGGCGCTGGTGGCGGCGGTGGTCGGAGGGCTGATCCTGGCGGCGGGCTATCTGATCCCGAGGATCTCCGACCGGTCGCCGACCGCTCCTTCCACCACCGTCACCGCCGGCGAAGCTCCCCCCCTGGCGTGCAGCCCAGGGTTGGAGGCGGCCTGCCGGGCCCTGGCCCCCAGTTTGGGCTCGGAGGTACGGACGTTCCGGCCCGGATCCGACCCGGGAGAGGGGGTCGTGGTGGTGGCGCCGGCGGCCGACCTCCCGGCCGGGCTGGAGCCCGGCCCGGTGGTGGCCCGAAGCCCGGTGGCCATCGCCGCCTGGCTGGAACGAGCCGACATCCTGCGGGCCCGGTGCGGCGTCGTCGACCTCGCCTGCCTGGCCGGAGCTTACGGGCGGAGCTGGGAGGAGCTGGGCGGACTCGACTCGTGGGGCGACTTCAAGATCGGCCTGGCCGACGCCACCGCCACCGAGTCGGGACTGCAGGCCTGGCGGGTGGTGGCCGAGGACGGCGTCCCCGCCGCACTGGCGGCCAGCCTCCGCCTGCGCTCCGCCGACCCGGGCTCCTTGATGACCGACCTGTTGCTGTTCGGCGCCTCCCGGGCGGATGCGGTGGTCACCACCGAGGTGGCCATCGCCGCCCAGCTTCCCAACGCTCCCGGCCGAGGGGGAGTGCTGGTGGTCTCCTACCCCGATCCGACCGCCTGGGTGGAATACGTGGCGGCCGGACGAGGTCGGGGGACGGAGGACCTGATCGCCCGCCTGGCGGAGCCGGAGATCCGGGCCCTGATGGGACCGGTCGGGCTGCGGCCCCCGGCAGGAGATCCGATCGGCCTGGCCGACGGGTTGGGCACCCCGGGGCAGCCCCTCCCGCCTGCAGACGACTCCACTCGTGCCACACTGGTCGGCGCATGGAACGATCTGTGAGACGGAAACCCGCGGCCGGGGTCATCACCGCCCTGACCGCCCTCACCCTCACCGCCTGTATCCAACCCGAGCTGGTCGACGACGGGAGTGGCTTGCCCGACGCCACCGTCCCGGCCGGCTGCGTCGAGATCCCGGCGGCGGTCTCGTCCGAGAAGGTCACCCTGCTCACCAGCCTGGCCGAGGCCTTCAACGCCACCGATCCCACCGTCGACGGGCAGTGCGTGGCCGTCACCATCCAGCGCCAGGCCTCCGGCAAGGCCACCAGTCTGCTGGCCGAGGGATGGCCGGAGGACGGCTCGGAGGGTCCGGCGCCGGTGTTGTGGAGTCCGGCTTCCAGCGCCTGGGGGGCGGTGCTGAACCACCGGCTCGAGCAGCAGGGTCAAGCGCCGATGGCGGGCGAGTTCGAACGGATCATGCTGACGCCGCTGGTGCTGGCGATGCCGCGGCCGCTGGCGGAGGCGTTGGGGTGGCCGGAGGCAGACATCGGCTGGTCCGACATCCTCCAGCTCGCCCAGAACGAGGAGGGTTGGGGAGCCTTTGGCCACCCCGAATGGGGGCCCTTCCGGCTGGGCAAGACCAACCCCAACTTCTCGACCTCCGGCCTCTCGGCCACCATCGCCATCTACTACGCCGCCACCGGCAAGACCTCCGGTTTGACCCTGGACGACGTGGGATCGAGCAGCGCCGCCGACTTCGTCCGCGGAGTGGAGAGCGCCGCCGTCCACTACGGGGACACCACCCTCACCTTCCTGGAGAACATGCTGCGCGAGGACCTGGCCGGCCGGCCGCTGACCTACGCCTCGGCGGTGGCGGTGGAGGAGGTGAGCATCATCGCCTACAACCGGGGTGACCCCGCCGACCAGGGCTTGGAGAACCCCACTCCCCCCAACGTGCCGCTGGTGGCGGTCTACCCCAAGGAGGGAACCCTCTTCTCCGACAACCCCGCCTATGTGCTGGATGCCCCTTGGGTGGACGGCGTCTCCCGCCAGGGAGCGGAGCAGTTCCGGGACTTCGTGGTCGATGACCCCGACAACCAGGCAGCGGTGCTGGAGTTCGGCTTCCGGCCCGGCAACCCGGCGGTGGCGGTCGGCGAGCCGATCTCGGTGGCCAATGGTCTCAACCCCTCCCAGCCCGACACCGAGCTACAGGTGCCGGCGCCGGCGGTGCTGGCCGCCCTGGTCGACTCCTGGGAGACCTATCGCAAGACGGCCCGGGTGATCATGGTGTTCGACGTCAGCGGATCGATGGGTGACCTGGGCGGCGGGGGTCTCTCCAAGCTCGCCCTGGCCAAACAGGCGGTGCTGGCCAGCCTGGACGAGTTCAAGCCCGACGACGAGGTCGGTCTGTGGATCTTCTCCACCGAGC
>JBFGJL010000140.1:0-5210 GCA_041577235.1 Acidimicrobiia bacterium
CATGATCGCCGCCGGCCTGGCCACCGGCGCCGACGTGTTCCACAGTCACGACCTCAACACGCTCTACGTGGGGCACGTCTGCAAGTCGAAGACCGGCGGCCGCCTGGTCTACGACTCCCACGAGCTCGCCACCGAACGCAACCGGATGGGCTTCTGGTGGCGCGCCTGGGCCACCTGGAACGAGCGCCAATGGCTGCCGTCGGCCGACGCCCTGATCGTGGCCTCTCCCTCGTGGGAGGGCTATCTGCGCGACAAGTATCGGGCGGTGCCGTCGCTGGCGGCCACGGTCATCAACGTTCCCGAGCGGATCGAGATCGAATCGGGCTGGGACCTCCACGAGCGGCTCGGCATCCCCCCCGCCAGCCCCATCCTCCTCTACCAAGGCTCGATCCAGGAGAACCGCGGTATCGAGCCGGCCATCGAGGCCTTGACCCGGCTCGACCAGGCGGTGCTGGTGGTGATCGGCTACGGCTACCACCGCACCGCCCTGGAGGCGATGGTGCGCCGACAGCGCCTCGAGGAACGGGTCAAGTTCTTCGGGCCGATCCCCAACCACGAGCTGCTGTTCTACACGGCCTCGGCCGACATCGGGATGTGCAACATCGTGAACTCGTCCCTCTCCTATTACACGTCTCTCCCCAACAAGCTGTTCGAATACCTGATGGCCGGCATCCCCGTGATCGGGTCCGACTCCCCCGAGATCGGGCGGGTGGTGCGAGAGACCGGGGCGGGAGAGGTGGCCGACCCGGTCGATCCCGACGCCCTCGCCGCCGCCGCCACGGCGATCCTGGCCGACTCCGACCGCTACCGGGCGGCCGCCCGCCGGGCCGTCGACACCTACAACTGGGAGGTGGAGCAGCAGAAGCTGCTCCACCTCTACCGGCAGCTCACGGTCTGACCGTCACCCCTCGCAGGCCGCGGTGCCCTCGGCGCAGGCCAGATCGGGAGGCGGCTCCGACTCGGCCACCTCCACCACCTGCGACGATTGGTTGAAGCCATAGCCGTCCAACACCACCTCCACCTCCAGCTCGGCGTCATTCCAGAGTTCCTCACGGTAGGTGGCGGTGAAGGTCTCGCCCGGCTCCCACACCCCGTCGCCGTCGCCCATCGTCTCGGCCGGTGTGAGCGCCGTCGTCGGACCGTGATCCTCCCAGGGCATGTACACCGTCGTGGTCCTGAGCCGCAGGTCGGTGGCATAGCCGGACGCCCGATTGTGCACCGAGATCGACCAGGTCACCTCCTCCCCAGCCTGGGCGAAGTCGATGGAGGGAGTCACGGTGACCAGCTGCGGGCTGATCGGCTGGAAGCTCAGCTCGGCGTGGCTGCGCGCCCACGAGTCGCCGCGGTCCGGAAGCGTGGCCGAAACGTCGGCGGTGACCGACGTCACCTCACCGGCGGACCCCACGCAGAAGGCGAGCAGGATCTCCCCCGGATCGAAGACGTCGTCGCCGTCACCGACCAGCTCGAGCGGGCCTTTCACGACGCAGTCCTGGTAGGTGGCCTCGAAGTCGACGTTCTCCAAGGGCATGGTGCCGTTGTTGCGCGCCTCCAGCCGGATCTCGATCGGATCGAACACGATCACCGGCTCCGGCAGCGCCGAGCAACGTAGACCCAGCGCCACCTCGTCCTGAGCCGGGGTCATCGCCCGGTGCAGAAACGCGGCCATCTGTCCCCGGGTGACCAGCTCGTCGGGGCAGAACTCGTGTCGGGCCGGCGGGTTGCACCCGGCGGTCAGCCCCAGCGTTCGCGCCAGAAAGGCGGCCATCTGGCCCCGGGTGACCGGCTGGTCTGGGCAGAAGCGGGTGTTGGCGGCGGGTTGCATCCCTTGGTGATCCCCTCCTCGCGGAGCCACATGCGTCGTCCCAGAACAGGTGGGCGGGAGGAACATCGTCGAACCCGACCTCGACGGCGCCGAAAGCAGCCGCGGGAGAGAGGAGGAGAACCGCCCCCGCCAGCAGAGAGAGCCTGGCAGTCATTGCGCACCTCCTCGGCACGCGCCCCTCTCACCCCGATCATGTCGCTCTGGGCCGGGGCCCGGTAGGGCGCAGCGGCCTGGGCCTCGCCCCTAGAGGTCGAGGGCGCGGACCAGGAAGGTGGCCATCTCCGCCCGGGTCAAGGGCCGATCGGGACAGAACTCGGTGTTGTCGGGCGGGTTACACCCGATGGTGATCCCGGCGTCACGCAACCGGTTGATGGCGTCCTCGAAGGCGTGGTCGGCATCGTCGGTGAAGTAGTCGTTGCCGTCGGGGTTCGTGTAGCCGAAGCTGCGCACGAGCAGCTCGGCCATCTCGCCCCGCAACAGGTCGGCGTTGGAGCAGTACTCGGTGGCGGTGCAGCCGAAGGCGATACCGGCGGTGGCGAGGGCGTTGATGTCGTCTTCGAAGGTGCCACCATCGTCGTCGGTGAAATGGTCCACCTCGGCGGCGGGCAGCTCGAGGATCCGGCGGAGGAAGGCAGCGATCTCGCCACGGGAGATGTGACGCCCCGGGCAGTACATGTCGTTGACCGGGGGGTTGCAGCCCTTGGTCACCCCGGCCTCGGCCAGGATGACGATGGCGCTCTCATGGACCGACTCATCGTCGTCCCAGAACGGTGGGGTGAACCCGCCAGGAAGCGCTTCGTCCACCACCGTCGCCTCCAGCAGGCTCTCGTACGGGTTGAGGGCGGCGCCCTCCGGGTCGCGCAACTCGAAATGCAGATGCGGCGCCGTCCCCTCGGCGTTGCCGCTGTCGCCCACCCAGCCGATCAACTGACCGGCTGCGACCGGCACGCCCGGTTCGATCCAGTCGGCGATCCCCCACCCCTCGCCGTCGTCGGTGCCGGCCGTGTCATTGTTGAGGTGGATGTACCACGACGAATAGCCGTCGTCGTGGAGGATCTCGAAGTAGCAGCAGCTGGTGCCCAACCAGCCCACCGTCCCGTCCGCCACCGCCACCACCGGCGCCATCTTCTCCGCCATGATGTCGATGCCCTCGTGGCTCCGGCCGCCGGAGCGGGCAGCACCGAAGGTGTCGGTGAAGGTGGCCTCACCCACCACCGGGAAGACCAGTTCGTAGAGCCCGCCTTCGGACTCGGCTGCTGCCGCTCCCAATGGCGCCGCCGCCGTCACGAGCGTGAGAAGGGTGAGCGCGAGCGCGATCCGTCGCATCTGACCTCTGGGTTGTCCGCCTTCAATCCTTCGGAGTTCTCACCGAAAAACTTGAGCCGACCCCAGCACCGGGTCGGCTCATCTGAACTCGACGGCGAGGTTACGCGGAACGATCTCGACCAGCAAACGGCCGGGGGGGATTCGGAGCGGGTTGCCGGCAGCGTCGACCAGCGCCGTCCCGTCCTCCTGGGCGCCCCGCCGCCATTCCCCTTCCACCATCCGGCCGCCATGGAATACCAGCACCCGCCCGAAGCCGATCACATCGAAGGTGGGAACGTCGGCGCCGGCCGAGTCGGTGTATCCGGCCGAACGCTGGGCGGCGAACTGCACGAGGACGGTGTCGACCGCGTAGGGCTCCGGGGCGGCGTCGAAAGTGGGCAGCACCTGGAAGGGTTGGTCGTTGTCGAACCGCTGGTACGAGGTGCCGTCGTAGCGCCACTCCACCGTGCTGGTGGCGGAGAAGGGAATGATCACGGTCTCGGCCGCCGTCCCCTCCAGGCCGGGCACATCGGCGAACGGCAGGGCTTCCACCGGCGGAAGCCGCGGGGGGAAGCCGGGTGCAGCGATTTCGAGCGACAGGAACAGGTTGACCGGGGCGGGCCGCTCCAGCGTCTGGAACAGGTCCCCGCTGGTCTGGTCGACCAGATCGACCCCCGCTCCCTGCAGCTGCCGGTAGACCGACTGCTGTCCGCCGGTCGACACCAGCACCGGGGCGAAAGGGGCGAGAAGGTCGGCGTCCACCGGACGAGCCGACCGGACCGGACCGACCAGGGCCGGAAGCTCGGACAGGTAGAGGGCGGTGAACCGGGTCAGGCCTCCCTCCACCGGCGCCTCGAACACCAGGTCGGCGGCGGCGAGTCCAATGTGGGGCCGGGCATCGGGAGTGTTGTCGAGCTTCACCGCCACCACCGGTCCGCTTCCCTCGAACGGCTGGCCGCTGAGCGGGTTCACGCCTGAGACCGGCGGCGCGGAGGTGGTGCCGGGTACGGTTGGCCCGGCCGCTTGGGTGGTGCCGCCGGCCACGGCGGTGGAGGTGGTCGCCACCGGATCGGTGGAGGGCCCCGGCTCGTCCCCGGCGGTCACCAGCACGATCACCGTCGCAACCACGACCACGGCCAGCGAAGCGGCTCCCACCGCCACCCGGTTGCGGGTCACGAACTCTCTGATGGTGTCGATCCTGCTCAACGGGACCGCCTTTCCCTCGTCCGAGCGGCGAGCAGCCTACCGGCTTCCCGATCCGCCTCCGAGTCGAGGCTCCCCGACCCCTACACTCGCCCCCCGATGTCCTCGCCCCAGCTCTCCGTCGTGATCCTCGCCTGGGACCAGCTCGAGCTGACTCGCCGCTGTGTGGAATCGCTGCGGGCCAACACCGACGTCCCCTACGAGCTGATCATCGTCGACAACGGGTCGGAGCCCGCCGCCGCCTGGTACTACGCCGCCGCCGCCGACCGGTCGGTCCGCAACGAGACCAACCTGGGATTCGCCCAGGGGATGAATCGGGGCCTGGCGGCGGCGGAGGGATCGATGATCGCCTTCGTCAACAACGACACCGCCTTCCCACCCGGCTGGGCGTCGCTTCTCACCGCCACCATGGACGGCCGGCCCCAGGCGGGGCTGGTGCTCCCGGCCGTGACCGCCGCCGGTAACCCGGTGAGCGTCAGGAGCAAGCCCGGCAGTGACGTCATCGCCCTCATCCCCTTCGGCGAGCTCCCCAGCGGCGTGGTCTATCTGCTCCGCACCTCGGTGGTGCGGGCGCTGGGCGGATGGAACGAGGCCTACCCGGTCGCCAGCGCCGAGGATCTCGATCTCTGCTTCACCGTGTGGGCCAACGACCTGGAGGTGGTCCTCGACACCCGGGTGCTGGTGGAACACGTCGGCCAGGCGACGGTGCGCCCTCGGTTGCCGGAGCGGAAGGAGCTCTACCGAGCCAACCTCGAGCGTTTCCTCGATCGCTGGACTTCAGACGATCCGGCGGTCCCCCGCTTGGCCTCCTGTCCGGAGGAGGTGTTCATCCGCAATCTCGGCCGAGCTCGCACCGCCGCCGTCTGGATCCGCCGGCTGA
>JBFGJL010000141.1:0-5209 GCA_041577235.1 Acidimicrobiia bacterium
CACCATCGACGCCGACCCCGACCTGGCCATGTCCACCGCCGCCACCAGCAGCCGCTTCGCCGTCTCCGGTCGCCGGTGCAGGGGGTGGATGGCCGCCTCCAATGTCATTCCTCCGGAACGGTCTGGGGTGAGGTGGGCGTAGCCCACGATCAGGTCCTCCGCCTGGGCCACCAGGCCTGCCCCCGCCTGATGGGACCCGGTCATGAGATCCAGGTACTTGTGCTCGCCGAGCGGTTCGTGGCCGTCGGCGATCCGGCAGGTGTCGAACAGCAGCTCGAGGGAAGGGAGGTCGTCGGGAAGCCGGGCGGTCCGTACATGCATCCGTGCCACCCTAGGACCGCGGCCGGACGGTCAGAGCGGTGCCTGCGGCGGAGCCCCGGCCCAGCGACTCTCTCGAGAGTGCGGCATGCCCGAACCCAGCGCAGCCCTCCCCACCCGACCAGCTGCTCCCGGCCGCGGTCGAGCCACTACCCGATATTCCGATTGGAGCATCTATCCTCACGGAACGTGAGCAGAGTCGGACTGGTCCTGGGAGGTGGCGGCATCACCGGCGCCTCTTACGAGATGGCCGCCCTGATGGCGCTGGAGTTGGCCACCGGCTGGGACGCCAACGAGGCGTCGGTGGTCGTGGGCACGTCGGCCGGTGCCTTCGTCGGGGCGCTGGTTCGGGCCGAATGCCTGTCGATCGAGTCGCTGGTGGGACCCACCGACAGCCGCGCCGACGTGGCGGACCGGGTCCGCAGGCATCTCTTCCAGCGGAAGGCCATCGACGGGGTGGGACGATGGATGCGGCACGGGATCCTCCCCGGACTGCGCAAGCCGGGAGTGACCATGCTGCTGGGTTCGCCCGGACGGTACGACCCCCGCGGAGTGGGCGATTGGCTGCGGGAACAGGTGGGCGAGCACGCCGACCGCTGGCCGACGTTGCCCACCATCGCCGTCGCCTACGACGTGGCCGGCCGGAGGCGAGTGCCGTTCGGTACCGACGACGCCCCCGACGTGACCCTGTTCGAAGCGGTGGCCGCTTCCTCCGCCGTGCCGGTGATCTTCTCCCCGCTCATCATCGAGGGACGGCCGTATGTGGATGGAGGGGTGGTGTCGGGCACCCATGCCGACCTGGTGCTGGGCAACCCCGAGCCACTCGACCTCGTGCTGGTGCTGGCACCGATGGCGGCCGAGGAGGACCGGGTCGGGGCCTGGTTCCACGAGCGCATGTTCGACCGGGTCGGGCGGAGCGCCCTCGACGAAGAGGTGCGCCTGATCCGGGAAGCCTGGCCGGACGTCGACATCCTCGTCCTCCGTCCCCCTCCGGCCGTGCTCTCGGCGATGCGACCGAACCCGATGGACGCCGACGCGGCGGTTCCGTCCTTCATCCGCTCGCTCACCTCCTTCAAGAAGACGCTCGCCCACCCCGACGTCTGGCATCTGCTCCACCGTCATCTCCACACCGACCAGGTCGAGGCCTCTGCCTGAGCCGGGTTGCTGATCCGATGTCGGACGCAGCCGACTTCGAGTCGGTTTTCCGGCTGCCTACCGTGCCGGGGTGGAGAGAGGGCACCCCACGTCGAGCAGTCGGCGCCGGGAAACCCTGGTCCCGATCGTGCTCGCCGCCTTGACCCTGGCAGCGGTGGTTCTGGTGGGGATCGCTCTCTACGTCCTGCTGGTCGCGTAGATGGAGGTCGGGTGTGCAGGAGCTGTTGAGCATCTATCTACCGCTCACGGCGGCCGTCATCAGTTTCGTGTTCGCGGCCCTGGTGGCGAGACGGTGGCTGAGCCGCCGCAGCGCCCACCTCCTGTTGTGGGCCATCGGGCTCACGTTCTACGGGTTGGGTGGTCTGATGGAGGCCCTGTTCGGCCTGGGCGGCTGGAATCCTCTCGTGTTCCGGCTCTGGTACCTGTTCGGGGCGGTGCTGGTCGCCGCCTGGCTCGGGCAGGGCACCACCTACCTGCTGATCAGGCGATCGCTGGGTCCGGTCCGGATCGCTCATGTGCTGATGGTGATGCTCGTGGCCGGCTCGATGTTTGCCGCCTCTCGGGTCTTCAGTGCCCAGCTCGATCCCACTCGGATGCTGGCGGGCGAGCTGTCCGGCCACGCCATCACCACCCCGGGAGTTCGTTCCTTGACCCCGTTCTTCAACCTCTACGGCGTGGTCATGCTGGTGGGGGGAGCGCTCTATTCGGCGGCCGTCTACTGGCGGAAGCGCATCTACCGCAATCGCACCGTCGGCAACCTGTTGATCGCGGCAGGGGCGATGGCACCCGCCTTCGGCGGATCACTGCAGCGCTTCGGTGTCCCGGTGGCTCTGTATGTGGGTGAGCTGATCGGCGCGGTCCTGATGTTTCGAGGTTTCCTGGTCGTCACCCAGCCGGAGCGGGAAACGGTCCCAAGTCGGCTCGACCCGGGCCCGGCTCCGGCATGACCCGCCGGTGGCTGGGACGGTGGCTGGTGCTAGCCGGGGTGGCCGCCTCGGGGGTGTCCGCCGTCCTCGCGCTCACGGGTCACGAACCGGCCGTAGAGGACTTCCTTCCCTATCACCTGGCCGGGGTGATCCCGGGATCGATCTTGTCGCGCTGGGAGTCCATCCGGCGCGTCGTGCGCCGACCGGCCCGTGACTCGGCCCGGACGCCCTCCGGAGCCGGAGGAGGCAACCCCTCCTAGAGTCCGCCCCCATGAGCGAGCGACTCCTCGCAGGGATCGAAGCGGGCGGCACCAAGTTTCGGGTGGCGGTCGGCCGGCCGCCGCACTCGATCTCCGCCGAGACCACCATCACCACCACCACCCCGGAGGAGACGATCGGCGCCGCCGTCGACTTCCTCCGTACCGTCGGGGCTCTGGCAGGGGCGGGGATCGCTTCCTTCGGGCCGCTCGACCTCGACCCGGACTCTCCCGCGTACGGCAGCATCACCGCCACCCCCAAGCCGGGATGGAGCAACGTCGACCTGTTGGGGACCGTCGCTCGGGCCCTGCAGATACCGGTGGCGATCGACGTCGACGTGGGCGGGGCGGTGCTGGCCGAGAGCAGGTGGGGAGAAGGACGCGGGGTGCGAGATCTGGTCTACATCACGCTCGGGACGGGGATCGGCGGTGGCCTGATGGTCGACGGCCGCATCCATCACGGCCACGGTCATCCCGAGATGGGCCACGTTCCGGTGGCGCCCGAGCCCGACGATGCCTTCGAGGGTGCCTGCCCGTTTCACGGCGCCTGTTTGGAAGGCATGGCTGCCGGGCCGGCCATCGCCGCCCGCTGGGGGAGCCCCGCCGATGAGCTGGCCGACCGGGCCGAGGTGTGGGACCTCGAAGCCCGCTATCTGGCCCAAGGGATACGGGCGATCACTTACGTCGTGGCTCCGAGTCGGATCATTCTGGGGGGCGGAATCAGTCAGGTCCCCGGCCTGCTCGACCGAATCCGGATCCATCTGGCGGCTGCCCTCAACGGCTATCCCGCCTCCGCCCTCCCCGAGACCGATCCCGGCTACGTTCGCCTGGCGGGGCTGGGTCAAGATGCGGGACTGGTCGGCGCTCTCACCCTGGCCGGAATGGCGCTCGAGAAGGGCGGCTAGGACTCGCCGGCAGACCTACCATCCCCGTCGCGTAGCGGCGGGGGATCTCCCGATCGAACCCACCGTGCTGATCGGCCATCTCTTCACCGTTCCCACCCTCACCGTCTCCCGGGCAGGGATCCGACGACCATCCGGGGGCGGGCCGAGCAGGGTCCGATGCGCTACTTCTTGCACCGATCTGCCCTACCCCCCGCTTCGATCGACTGGTACGTTCCGGGCCGATGAGGGGGACCATCCCCGACCAGCCCGCCTACCGGCGCCGAGCCCACGTGAGCTCGGCGGTCGTAGCCCGCGGCCGTCTCCTGAGAGGCCGGTCCTCGCCGGTCGCCGCGACCGTCGCCTCTTCGCGGGCGCTCCTCCCGTGATCGAGGTAGACGTCGACCGAACCTGGTGGATTCTGGAGTCGGACGAGGCGATTGCCCTGCTCGAGACCGATCCGAAGCGCGGACTGGACGCCACCCAGGTCGAGCTGCGGCGCCAGCGGTTCGGTTCCAATGAACTCGAGCGGGAACCGGCCCGATCCCCCTGGCTGATCTTCGGTGCTCAGTTCGCCAACACGATGATCGTGGTGCTGGCGGTCGCCGGTGCGATCACCGCCGCCCTCGGCGAGGTGAAGGATGCGGTGGTCATCGCCGCCATCGTGGTGCTCAATGCCGCCATCGGCTTCGTACAGGAGTTCCGGGCAGAGAGAGCCATGTCGGCGCTGCGCGACATGACTGCCCCCACCGCCCGGGTGGTGCGCGAAGGCCGCCAGATCACCGTGCCCGCCCCCGAGCTGGTGCCCGGCGACCTGGTCGTGCTCGAAGCGGGCGACGTCGTCCCCGCCGATCTGCGACTGCTGGAGGCACCCAACCTGCGGGTCAATGAAGCAGCCCTGACCGGAGAATCGCTACCGGTGGACAAACAGTCGGGAGCTCTCGCGGCCGGTGAACTCGTCGCCGAGCGCACCAATCTGGCCTTCAAAGGGACGGCGGTGGTCTACGGACGCGGCCGGGGAGTGGTGGTCGCCTCCGGCATGGCGACCGAGCTGGGCCGGATCGCGGCGCTGCTCGGGCAACAACGCTCCCCCGCCACCCCGTTGCAGCGGCGGCTGGCGGTGTTGGGGCGGCGGTTGGCAGCAGCTGCCCTGGTGGTGTGCGTGGTGGTGTTCGCGGCGGGCGTGCTGCGGGGAGAGGACGTGTCGTTGATGTTCTTGACGGCGGTGAGCCTGGCCGTGGCCGCAATCCCGGAGGCACTGCCGGCGGTGGTGACGATCTCTCTCGCCCTCGGCGCTCAGCGCATGGCGAGCGCCCACGCCTTGATCCGACGGCTGCCCGCCGTGGAGACACTCGGATCGGTGACGGTGATTTGCACCGACAAGACCGGGACGCTCACCGAGGCCAAGATGCTGGTGGAGAGGATCTGGACGCTCGCCGGCGAGCTCGAGCTCACCGGGTCCGGCTTCGAGCCCTCCGGTCAGGTGCGAGCCGGCGATCTCCCTCATCTCCCTGAACCCGAGACCGCCGCCGCCCGCCTTCTCACCGTCGCCGTTCTCTGCAACGACGCCGCCCTGATCGCGCCCTCCGACGGAGGCGACTGGTCGGTGGCGGGAGATCCCACCGAGGGGGCGCTGCTGGCGGCGGCCGCCCAAGGCGGCCTCGACCCCGAG
>JBFGJL010000142.1:0-5198 GCA_041577235.1 Acidimicrobiia bacterium
CCCATCCCGAGCTGGTGGAGCAAGCCCTTGCTGCCGGGCTGCACGTCCTGTGCGAGAAGCCGCTGGCCCTCGATCCGGAGCGGAGCGACGCTCTCGGCAGCCAGGCCATCGCCTCGGGTCGAGTGCTCCAGGTCGGGTTTTGGCGCCGGTTCGCGCCCCCCTGGGCGCGGGCGAGAGAGGCGGTGGCGGCGGGAGCGATCGGACGGCCCCTGCTGGTGCGACTCGCCCAATGGGACGCCCAGCCGCCGCCGGCCTCCTTCTGTGATCCCGCCGTCAGCGGAGGACTGGCGATCGACTGCGGAGTGCATGAGTTCGATCTGGCCGAGTGGCTCACCGGCTCGAGGATCGAACGGGTGGCCGCCCGCAGCCTGGCGGTGATCGACGACGCCATCGGCCGGGTCGGGGACGTGGACAATCTGGTGGCGCTGCTCGACCTCTCGGGCGGCGGGGCAGCGGTGGTCGACCTGACTCGTAACGCCCGCTTTGGCGATGACGTGCGAACGGAGCTGCTCGGATCGGAAGGCGCCATCTTCATCGAGACACTGTCCGCGGCCGGAGCCAGGCTGGCCACCTCGGACGGGATTCGTGCCATTCCTGGCTCCGAGACTCCCGATGCCATGGCGGCGGGAGTGCTGGCCCAGGCCGAGGCGTTTGCCGCCGCGGTACGGGGCCGGCCGGTCGAGCTTCCCGGTGCGGCCGCCAGCTCGCGGGCGGTGCGAGTGGGGCGGGCCGTGCAGGCCGCCGCCGCGGGAGGGGATTGGGTGCTCCTGCCGGACTGAGCTCGACCCGGGATCCGATCGGGCAGATGCCGGGTCAGTCGGACGGTGGCGGGGGTCCGGTGGTGGTCCGCTCGATCAGGGTGGGCTCAACCGTCACCCGTCTCCGCCGGCTGCGGGAGCCATTGATCCGCTCCAGCAGCAACTCGACGGCCATGGTGCCGATCTGGCGGCGAGGCTGATCGACGGTGGTGAGGCCGATGTGCTCGAGCGAGGCGAAGTCGACGTTGTCGTAGCCGGCCAGCGAGATGTCTTCGGGGATGCGCATCCCGGCCGACTCCAGCACCCGCATCACTCCCATGGCGGCCACGTCGTTGGCGGCGAACACGGCGGTCGGTCGAGGGTCGAGGTCGAGCAGCGCCCGCGCCCCTGCCACCCCGGCCGCCTCGGTGAAGCCACCTTCGACCACCATCGGATCGAGTCCGCGGGCGGTCATGGCCGAAATGAAGCCTTCGAGGCGGGCGGCGGCACCGGCTCCGGGAACCGCGTGGAGGTGGGCGATTCGGCGATGCCCGAGTCGAACGAGATGCTCCACCATCAAATCCGAGCCGTGATGGTCGTCGTTCATGACGACGTCGATCCCGGCGGCGCCGGTGTTCTTGCCGACGACCACCGCCGGCACGGACCGGGGGATCTTGGCCAGCTCCCGGTCCTCGAAGCGTGGTGAGGCCAGCACGATTCCATCCGTTCGAAGCTGGAGGAGCGTATCGACCGCGGACACCTCCCGGGCGGGGAGGCGGCTGCCGGTGTTGAAGAGCGCCCGGTAGCCCGCCAGCAGCGCAGCCTCCTCGACTCCCTCCAGCAGGTCGGAGAAGAAGGGGTTGCCGAAGTCGCTCACCATCACCCCGATCAGATAGGTTCGCTGACGGACCAGGCTGCGGGCGGCGGCGTTGGGCCGGTAACCCAGCTCCCGGGCTGCCTCCAACACGGCCCGGCGCTTGTCCTCGGACACGTTGGGCGACTCTCGCATCACGAGCGACACCAACGACTTCGACACGCCGGCGCGTTCAGCCACGTCGAGGATCGTGGGGGCGTTCCGTTTCGCCACGAGATCATCGTACAAGTGGGCTTGGAACGTTCCAAGGTGCCGGGGGCGGCAGCGATCCCCTGGCCACACCCGGCTCGCTAGTGGTCGAGAGGCGGTACCGCTCGGGCGGCCTGGCCCAACGCCTCGGGCCCGAGGGCCGCATAGCCGCCGTCGACCGTGAGGTCGGAGCCGGTGATGAACGAGGCACGGTCGGAGGCCAGGAAGGCGATGGCGTCGGCCACCTCGCTCGGGTCGGCCATCCGGCCCAGGGGCTGGAACTCGGCGGCGAAGAGGTCGGCCCGTTCCCGGCTGCCGTAGCGGCCTTCGATCCGTCGGCTCCAGGTCCACCCCGGGGAGACGGTGTTCACGCGGATCCGGCGAGGAGCGAGCTGCTGGGCGCCGGTGCGGGCGAGCATCACCAGCGCCGCCTTGGACACGTTGTAGACCATTCGCCCGGGCTGGGATACCCGGCCGCTGATCGAAGCGACATAGACGATCGACGAGCCCGCCTGCAGGTGTGGCAGGGCGGCGTCCGTGAGCCGGGCGGCAGAGATGAGGTTGACATCCAGGGCCCGGTGCCACAGGTCGCGGGACGATCCGTACCCGGCGTCGTCGAACAGAGCCGGGCCGCTGACCACCACGTCGAGCCGGCCGAAACGGTCCACGGCCGTGGCCACCACCAGTCGGAGGTGATCGTCGTCGGCGACGTCGCCGACCAGATAGACGCCGCCGTCTCCCACTGCCACCTCGGCCTCACCGGCGGCAGACTGGTCGCGGTCGGCCAGGACGATCCGGCCCCCTCCTGCGATCCAGCTGCGGGCGAAGGCGAGGCCGATCAGCGAGGCGCCGCCGGTCATGACCGCCACCCGACCGGACATCACACCCCGTCCGATCCAGGTCCGCCTACGGCTGGTGAGGACGGGTCCGACCAGGCCCTCCTCATGCCGTCCCTCGCACCCGGTCCAGGTAGGCGGCCATGCCGGCCCGCAGGAACCCGTCGGGGCCGGTGGTCAGGTAGCGGGCCCCTCGCTCCAGCCAGCCGGTGGCAAACTCGGCGGTTCCGGCGTAGATCCCGAGCGTGACCCGGGACGGAACCACCACCTCGGCCACCCGCTCCATAGCGGCCACCACCTCCGGATGACCCACGTGCCCGGCGTGCCCGAGCGAATGGGACAGGTCGGTGGGGCCGATGAAGAGTACGTCCACCCCCTCGATCCCCACGTAGTCCTCGATCGTCTCCACCGCGTCGATCGTCTCGATGTGGATCACCACCAGCGTCTCCCGGTTGGCCCGGCGGGTGTACTCGTCCAGCGGCTCGGCCGATCCCCAATCCGAGGCTCGGTTCCCGGCCAGGCCCCGCCGTCCTTCCGGCCAGTACTTCACCGACCGGACCGCCGCCTCCGCCTCCGCCGGGGTGTTCACCCACGGGATGTGCACGCCGTGCAGCCCGGTGTCGAGGAAACGGAGGATCACGTGCGGCTGGTTGGTGGGCACCCGTCCGACCGGAGTGGCTCCCCGTACCTCCACCGCCCGGCACAGGTCCTCGATGTGGTGGGGCTCCAGGATGCCGTGCTCGCCATCGAACACCACGAAGTCCCAACCCTGGAGTGCGATCAGCTCGGCGAAGGCCGGGTCGCGATAGCGGGTGAAGCAGCCGAACACAGCCGCTCCCGCCGCCAGCTTGGCCTTCGTCGCGTTTTCGAGCATCAGCCCGCCCACTCGCTCACGACCGGGTCACCAGCCGGTCCCACACCGCTGGGTTGACCAGGTGGGGTGGACGGCGGCCATCCAGGACCATCACCACCTGGCGGAAGGCTGTGCGGAGCAGGCGAATCCTGCCGGCGACGGTGGCCGAGGCCACGTGGGGCGTGACCACCACGTCGAGGCGCCGAAGGAGAGGGTGGTCCGGGTCGAGCGGCTCCGGGTCGGTCACGTCCAGACCCGCACCGACCAGCCGGCCACTCTCGAGGGCCTCCAGCAGGGCATCGTGGTCGACCAGCCCGCCGCGAGCTGTGTTGACGAAGACCGCTCCCGGCTTCATGGCGGCGAATTGGGCCGGGCCGAAGCTGCCGGCGGTCTCGGGAGTGAGGGGCAGGTGGAGGGAGACCACGTCGGCCGAGGCCAGCAGCTCGGACAGCGAAGCGGAGCGGCCGGTGCCGTCGAAGGCGTCGGCGGGGAGGTTCGGGTCGAAGGCCGTGACCTGCATCCCGAGGGCGCAGGCCGCCTCTGCCACTCGCCGGGCGATCCGGCCATATCCGACCAGCCCCAGGACCGTCCCCTCCAGCTCGATGGCGTGATGACGGGCGTACCGGTCTTCCTGCCCGGACCGCAGTCCCGCCTCCCCTGCCTTCAGGTTCTTGGCGACTGCCAGCATGAGCGCCAGGGCGTGCTCGGCGGTCGAGACGGTGGGAGCGTCGGGGGCGTTGCAGACCGCGATGCCGCGGCGGGTGGCCGCAGAGATGTCGACCCGGTCGACACCGATCCCGGTGCGAGCGATCACCCGCAGATCCGGGGCGCGGTCGATGGTCTCCTCGTCAAACCTCGACACTCCCACCACGGCTCCCCGGGCGGCGGCCAACCCAGCCCACGGCTGAGCGGAGTTGGCCGGTCCGAGGACCACGACCTCGGCTTCCACCTCGGCCAACAGTTCGGGAGGTACTGCCCGCTCGAACCACACTGGATGCCGGTCCGCCATCGCTTCTCGCCCTTCGAAGGGGTGGCCAGTCTACGGCCCGGCCTCCGACGCCGGTGACCCGCCGAAGTCCGGCTCCGCCAGACCCGCCACCCCTGGCTGGAAGGCGAGCACCGCCCCGGCCAGAGGGCTCGCCGCCGGCGCCGACGCCGAGATGGCGGCGCCGAGTGAGGTGACGAACAGGGTGTCCAGCCTGCTGCCGCCGAAGGCGGGCATGGTGGGGCCCGGGACCGGCAACTCCACCAGCCGGTCGAGCGCCCCGGCCGGGGTGAAACGGGCGACGGCGCCACCGTGGACGCAGGCGATCCACAGGCAGCCCTCCTGGTCGACGGCGGCTCCGTCCGGTCCGCCGGGCAGGCCGGCGAAGTCGGTGAAGAGGCGGGGCCGGGTGGCTCGGCCGGTGGCCGGTTCGAAGTCGAGGGCCCACACCACCCCCCGCAGCGTGTCGGACCGATACATGGTGTGGCCGTCGAGGGCGAAGGCCAGCGAGTTGGAAACGCCCAAGCCCCGATCGACCACCTGGTGGCCGCCGCCCACGCTCACCCGGTGGAGCAGGCCGGTGAAGCGCCGCTCGGAGGGACGCTCGTGCATGCTGCCCACCCAGAACCGACCACCGGGGTCGGCCCGGCCGTCGTTCAACCGGTTACCGGTGCCGGCCGGCTCCAGGCCCAGGAAGTGGTCCACCCTTCCTGTCTCCCATTGC
>JBFGJL010000143.1:0-5184 GCA_041577235.1 Acidimicrobiia bacterium
AGTAGGTTGGCGAGAAGTCCAGACAAGCGAAAAACCCTTGCAGTGCAAGGGTTCTTCGGTAGTAGCGGGGGCGGGATTTGAACCCGCGACCTTCGGGTTATGAGCCCGACGAGCTACCAGACTGCTCCACCCCGCGTCGTTTGTCGGTCTCATAGTAGCCCCTGGCGGCACTACCGCAACGAGGCCACACAGGCCCTTCCTGCCCTGGTCGGCCATGGGCTGCTGTGTCTCGATGAGCGAGCGGTGAACACCCCAGCTGGGCCCGCTCACCGCTCCTCACCACCACCGACTTCCTGCAACTGGCGCGGAGGGTGGAGGCCCTCGTCACCACCATCACCCTCGACCGGTCGGGCGAGCCTCCACCACCGCCCAGGCCGAAGCCGTCGAGCGGGGACTGATGCACGATTCGGTGGCGACGGTGCGCTAGCTGCTGGAGCTGGTCGAACACGCCTGCACCTGGACCATCAGCGCCGCTTCGTGGTCGGTCAGTTGCTGCCCGACCGCGGCCACCAGGACTTCACCACCGAGCCCTGCGCGTGACGCCCCGGCCGGCTCACCCGGTGGCGGCGCGGTCCGCCGCAGAGCGGACGAGTGGGCTACATGACGACGACCATGGTGTCGTGGACCGAGCCGGGGACGAACAGACCGTCGGCCTCAGGAAGGACCTTCTCCCAGTACTCCTCGTCGGTCATGATCTTGCCGAGGGCCTCCTCGTAGGCGCCCAGCGACGGATAATCGGCGTACCAGTAGAGGTCCTGAGCGCCGTTGATCGCCGCTCCCCAGGACACCTTCAAGCCGTGCCTCTGGTTGACGTACTCGGTGACCCGAGCGGCGAATTCGCGAGCTCCCGGCGAGCCTGCAACGGTGGCGCGCCGTGTCCAGCGGTAGTGCATCGTGACCTCCCTCACGTTCGACTCCGCATTCCCCTCGACCATACACGGGCGGAACGCAGGCACACGGGGCGCCCCGATGGGTGCGGACGCCGTCTGTGAGTTTCAGACGTTGCCGGGCACCAGCAGGGACAGGGCATCGTCCAGGAGCCGGCGAGCCTCTTCGGTCTTGGCCTGGTACTCGCCCAGGTCGCCCGCCTGCAGGGCCGCCTCCGCCTCCTGGAACCGCTGCTGAGCGAGCCGCAGCAGCTCCTCCACGTCTCCGCTCACCGGCACGTCCGGCCCACCGGTGTCGGGCGGGGGCGGCGCCGCCCCGCCGAAGACCTCGAAGAGGGCTTCGTCCAGCGTCTCCCGCATCGTGATCCGGTCCTGGAACACCACCACCACCCGCTTGAACTCCGGCAGCGGGTTCTGTACGCCCTGGAGGTAGATCGGCTGGAAGTAGACCACCGACTCCTCGATCGGCACCACCAGCAGGCTGCCCCTGATCACGTCCGACCCCTGCTGGTTCCACAGGGTGAACACCGGCGAGATCTCCGGATCCTGATCGATGCGGGCCTCGACCTGGGCCGGCCCGTCGATGAACCGGTCGCGGGGCAGGCGGTAGTCGATCAACTCGCCATAGCTGCCCGGGTCGGACTTGGCCACCAGAAAGGAAGCCATATTGCGCTTCCCTTGCGGGTTGAAGGGTTGGAGAATCACGTAGGAGGGCTGGTCCTCCCCGGGCAGGCGCATCAGCAGGTAATAGGGCAGCATCTCGTCGAGCCGCTCCACGGTCCCGGCGCTCCCCAACCGGTCACCCCGCAGGATCTCCGCCTGTTCGCTGTCGGACACGTCCTGGGGGATCGACCAGGCATCCTCCCCGGCGAAGAAGGTGGCGGTGTCCTCGATGTGATACGCCCGGTACACGTCCGACTGCACGCGGAACAGGTCCTCGGGATACCGGAAGTGGGAGCGCAACTCGTCCGGGATCGCCTGGTCGGTGAAGACGTCCGGATAGATCTGGCGGTAGGAGCGAATGATCGGATCGGAGTCGTCCACCACGTAGAAGGTCATCGTCCCGTCGTAGGCGTCGACGGTGGCCTTCACCGAGTTGCGGATGTAGTTGAACCGGTCGCCCAGCGAGGCCGGATCGTTGGTGCGAGCCAGCCGCCGGGTGTTGCCCGCCGCCGGCGCCGCATACGGGTAGCGGTCGGTGACCGTGTACAGGTCCAGCACCCATACCAGCCGGCCGTTCAGCACCACCACATAGGGGTCGTTGTCGGCGAACAGGAAGGGAGCGGCCTTGTGGGCCGCCTCGCGGACGTTGCGCACCATGAGAATCTTGCTGCTCTCGTTCAGCCGGTCGGTGATGAGGATGTTGAGGTCCCGGTAGCGCAGCGCGAAGGCGGCCCGGCGCATCAACCCGGTCACGGAGACGCCGGCCTCGCCGTCGTAGGACGTAGGGCTGAACGAGTCCTCCCCACCGGCCGAGAGGGGGTAATCGACCTCGGCCTCGTCGGAGGCGACGATCACCGGCTTGCCGCGCTCGTAGGTCTCTCCGAAATAGACACCCGGCTGGGCGATGTCGAGCTCGGGCACCGAGGAGACCGGCGGCACATCCTTCACCAGGAACTCGGGCTGGCCCTGCTCCCGGTTCACCTCGTTGGCCCGGCTCAGCACCGCCCCGTAGCCGTGGGTGTAGACCAGCGTCTCGTTCTGCCAGTTGGCCACCGGCAGGTTGCGCTCGTCGAGCTCGCGGGGGGCGATCAGCACCTGCACCAGCTCGTCCCCCAGCCGGTAGCGGTCGACGTCCACGTTGTCGAGCCGGTAGTAGGTGCGGATCTCCTGCAGGTTGGAGTAGGTCTTGCTGATGACCGAGGGATCCCACAGCCGGATGTTGTTGATGGTCAGATCGTTGACTTCGAGGTCGTCGGCGGTCAGCTCGGGAGACGCGGCGAACTGTTTCACCACCACGTCGTCCAGCCCGTATGCGGCCCGGGTGGCGTCGATGTTGCGCTGGATGTACGGCGCCTCGCGTTCCCGCTCGGCCGGCTCCACCTGAAAGCGCTGCACCGCCGCCGGAATGATCGCTCCGACGATGATCGACACCACCAGCCACCCGCCCAGCGCCACGCCCACCAGCAGCCAACCTCGCCGCCAGATGTTGACGATCAGCAGCGCCGCCGCCGCCACCGAGATCAGAGCCAGCAGGTTCAGGGCGGGGAGCCGGGCCTGGATGTCGGTGTAACCGGCTCCGAACACGAAGCCGCTGGTCGAGTAGTTCAGCTCGAAGGCGTCCAGCCGGTACCCGATCGCCCGCAGCAATGCCAGCACCGCCAGCAGCACCGACAGGTGGGCCTTCACGCCGGCGCTCACCTCGGGCAGCGCCCCCCGCCGCAGCCGGATGCCGGCATTCAGGTAGTGGACGACGATCACCAACAGCAGCACGAAGCCGGTCACGTTGAACAGCCACGACTGGATCGTCCGCCACAGTGGCAGCCCGAACACGAAGAAGGAGATGTCGCGGCTGAACACCGGGTCGGCCGCCCCGAAGGACATCGGGTTGGCGAACAGCAGCACCTGATCCCGCCAGGCGGCGGCGCTGGTGCCCATCACGATCCCGAACAGGACGGCCGCCACCAGCCGCACTCGCCGCAGCCGGGGCTCCACCCAATCCTGGAACCGCTCCACCAGCTCTTCCTCGTCGCCGAAGCTGAGCAGCTGGATGCGGGGGGAGATGCGGCTGGCCACCGCCAAGTTGATCCACAGCAGGAAGAAGGCCACCACCGAGGCGACGATCACCAGCGCCACCCCGGTGAAGATGTTGATCCGCCACACCGAGGTGAGTCCCACCGACCCGTACCAGAGATAGTCGGTCCAGAGGGTGGCCAGCCCGCTCAGTCCGAACAGGGTGGCGACCACTACCACGATCAGCACCGCCCGGAGGCGGCGCCCGGGGGTGGTGGCTCTCGCCGCCGGTGGCGGTTCGCGATTCAACATGGGTCTGCCATTCTATGAGCCTGGCGGGCGTTGCCGCTCAGGCCGGGATCACGGTGCAAGCGCAGCCGGCGTGGGCCGGCGGCAGCTCGGCCCCCGGGAAGGCCTCACCCACGTCGACCGGGCTCGCCTCCCGCGCCTCCCGGCAGGTCGAGCAACCCCTCCCGGCCACGATCCAACGCACGTGCTCCACCCCCCCGCCCGCCTCCAGCGCCCGCAGGACCCCGCGGTGGTATCCGGCCAGGGCCAGCTCCCGCACCCGTCGCTCGGCCTCGTCCGTTCGCCACGCCCGGTACACCCGAGAAAGCCCGGTGGCGAGATGGCGAGGACCGTCCTCGGCACCATCGTGGAGCACGTGTTCGAGGGCAGCGGCCAGAGCGGCGGCGAACTCCGGCGAGGCATCCGGGATGTCGCCGGCGTGTGGCTTGGCCCGGCCGGCATCTATGCCGGTCATCTCGCGGACGCCGGCGTAACCCGCGGCGAAGCTCTCTTGGGCGACGATCACCAGGTCCCCGTGAAACCGCTCTTGCAGCTCGGCCGGGTCGGGCTCCCACGGACCTTCGTCGAGCCGCAGGGCCTCCAGTGCCACGTTCTGGGCCTCGGTCAGCTCCCGCTTGATGTCCCGCAGCACCCGGTTGGTGATCGGGAGCAGCAGGCGTTCCCGGACGGAGAAGGCCTCCTCGGCGGTCAGGTGCGGCTCGGGCTCGGGCCGGGACGCGGGGGCGGCGGCCGGTGCCGCCTCCGGTTCCGGTTCGGGCTCGGCGACGGCTGCAGCCGCACCGGTCCGCAGGCTGCGGAACAGCACCGCCAGGTCGTCCTCGCCGGGGGTGGAGGGCTGAGCAGCGGCCGGCACCGCCTCCCCGGTCGCCATCTCGTCGGCGGTGTCCGGAAGCTCGGGCTCCGGGGTCGGTGCGGGCGTTGCGGGTTCGACCACCGGGGCTGCCGCTTCCGTCGTGGTCGCGGCCACTGCGGCGGTTTCGGCCGTCGCCCGGATCCGTCGCACCTCGTCGGCCATGGTGAGGGCGTCGATCCCCACCTCGGCAGCGGAGGTGGGCTCCGGCTTGCGGGCGGGGAGGATCCGAATCGTCTCTCCGTCCTCCCAGACCTCTTCCTCCTCCTCAGGGGCCGGGGGCAGAACCACCTTGACGGTCGCCTCTTCGAACTGCGACGTCCCCAGCGCCTCCCTCCGCTCCTCCAGCCGCGACTCCAGTCCGCTCAACGTGGCCCGAACCGACTCCAGCTCCCCCAACAGCTCGTTGCGCCGCTCCTCCAGCGCCCGGGCTCGCTCTTGTGCCGCCTCGGCCGAGCGGCGGGC
>JBFGJL010000144.1:0-5151 GCA_041577235.1 Acidimicrobiia bacterium
CGTACCCCGACGCCCGCACCAGGAATGCCGCCATCTCCCCCCGGGTCACCGGGTCGGAAGGGCAATAGCGGTCGTTGGTGGGCGGGTTGCAACCCTTGGTGACCCCGGCCTCGGCCAGCCGGTCGATATCGCCCTCGAAGATGGAGTTGTCGTCGTCCACGAACCGGTCCCCCGCCCCCGGGTCGGCGTACCCCAACGCCCGCACCAGGAATGCCGCCATCTCCCCCCGGGTCACCGGGTCGGACGGGCAGTAGCGGTCGTTGGTGGGCGGGTTGCAACCCTTGGTGATGCCCTCGGCGGCGATCGCCTCGATGAAGCCCTCGTGGGTGTTGCCGTCGTCGTCGACGAAGGTCCCCCCCGGGGGCAGATCCCCGGCCGCCAGCCCCGAGAGAGGGACCAGGACCAGAGCGATGGTCACGATCGCGAGTTTGCCGGCCTGGCGCATGGTTCACCTGCCTTCCCCCGCAGACTCCGCCGTCGGGCAGAGTAGCCCACCCTGGTCGGTCCCTACCATGTCGCCCTCATGCAGATCTGTCTGGTCGCCGCCAACCGGCTGGTCCACGATCCTCGAGCGCGGGCACTGGCCCACTCGCTGACCACGGCCGGACACCAAGTCGGGGCGGTGGCGATCGGGACGCCGCAACCGGCTCCCCTCCCCGTCACCTGGATCGCCCCCCGCCGGCCCGAGGGCTGGGGCCGGTTCGGCACAGCCCTGCGACGGATCACCCCGGTTCAGGACCGCATCCGGATCCGGATGCTGGCTCGGGCCGCCGGTACCACCGGGGCCGAGCTGCTGTATCCGACCACACCGGCGGCGATCTCCGCCACCGTCCGGGCGGTCGGAAGTGGAGCCGCGGTCGCCGCTCCGCCCGGGTGGGTGGAGCACCGCGACCTCCGCCGGCTGGCGCCCCACCATCCCGAGCTGAGCCGCACTGGCGGAGGACACGTCCCGTTCCATCACGTCCCCGGCTGGGAGCCGGGCCCGCCGCCGGAACCGGGCCGGCACCGGAGCCGGCAGGTGCTGCTGTGCTACCGGCGCACCGACCGCAATCCGGGCCGGTATCTGGAGGCCGCCCTGCACCGAGCGGGAGTGGACGTCACGGTGGCCGACCGCCTCGATTGGGATGGTCTCGACCCTGCCACCTCCTGTGTGGTGGTGGTCGAGAGCCCCCTCCCCCCGCTGGCTGTTGCGGGCGTTCGCCGTCCGGTCCCGGTCTGCTTCTGGGTCCACCACGGCGAGCACCACCTCGAGGCCAACCTCCGCCTGGCCCGCCGCTACGGCGCCGACCTGGTGCTCCTCGCCCACAGCTGGCACCTCGCCCACCGCTTCGAGGTGCCGGTGGAGCGCTTCCCGTTCGCGGTGGCACCGGAGCTGTTCGAGGCTCCGCTCCCGTGGGAGGAACGGCCCTTCGATCTCGCCTTCGTGGGCTCCCACCTGGCCGGCGGAGGTCCCTACCGGCGCCGGGGCGACTGGCTGGAGGCGCTCGGCGCCGCCCTCGACCCGGACCGGGTGGCCCTGGCCGAAGGCGTGACCCCGGAGGAGATGGGAAGGCTCTACCAGCGAGCCCGGGTGGTGGTCAACGAAGGAGGGACCCGCCACGATCCCCTCACGATGCGGGTGCTGGAGGCGCTGGGAGCCGGAGCGCTGCTGGTGAGCGATCCGGCCCCCGGACTCGACCTGCTGTTCACCCCCGGCCGGCACTACCTGACGGCCGAGGACGACCTGGTCGACACCGTCACCAAGGCCCTGCGCGACCGGCGCTCGGCCACGATCGCCTCCGCCGGATTCGACTACGCCCGCCGTCACCACACCTACGACCACCGGGTGGATGAGCTGTTCGCGGTGCTGGAACGTCTGCATAGGGCCGGGCGCCCTCCCCTCCCCCCGCAGAAGGAGGGTCTGGCCGGGTTGATCGACCCGGAGCCAGACCTGCAGCGGATCGTCGAGGCCGGCCTTCCCGACCTGGTCGAGCAGCTGCCCGACCGGGAGGTGTGGCCACTGCACCAGGTGGCCGAAAGGCTGAGTCCCGGCACCTTCCAGGTGGCGGCCATCGGCGCCGACCGCCCCGGCGATCTCGAGCGCCTCATCACCGCCGCCACCCGCTTGGTGGTGGCCGGGCCCGAATGCAGCGGGGCGGTGGCCGCCGAGCTGACCCGGCTCCGTCCCGGCGCCCGGGTCGAGATCGATCGGAACGGCCTGCTGCGGGCCGAGGTGGGCGGGCCCGGCTACCGCGGCTGAGAGTGGCGGAGTGCCGGCCGCCGTGGTCAACTGGCGGCCCCATGGAGACCGAGATGAGACGATGGCCGCTCTGGCTGGCGGCAGCGCTGCTGACGGTGGGAGTCCTCCCGGCCCAAGCGCAAGCCCCGGCGGGATCGGACCAGCTCCCCCCGGCGCCGGTGCCGGTCTTCCCCGACGACGACGGGCGCCGCGGCGTCGCCCGGCCCGGGCAGTACCTGATCGAGCTGGGGACGGCCGATCCCGCCTCCCTCCCGCCCGAGGCGGGTCGGGTGGTGCGGCCGGTGGGCCACGGCTGGTATCTGCTCGAGGGGAGCCCGACCGGAGCGCCCGCCGCCGTGGCCGCCGCCCTCACCGCCTCCTCCGGGCGGCAGGTGGTCCCCAACCGGGTGTTCCGGCAGACCGCCGATGAGCCCTTCTTCCCTTCCCAGTGGGGCCTGGAGAACGACGGCGACATCGCCGACATCGGACCTGGCACGGTCGACGCCGACGTCGACGCTCAACGGGCCTGGGCAGTGACCTCCGGACGCCCGGCGGTCGTGGTGGCGATCATCGACTCCGGGCTGGATCTCACCCATCCCGAGTTCTCCGGCCAGCTGTGGGTCAACGAGGACGAGACGCCCGCCAACGGGACCGACGACGACGGCAACGGCTATGTGGACGACCTCTCAGGGATCGACACCGTGTCCGGCGACGCCGACCCGACCGACCTCGACGGGCACGGCACCTTCGTGGCCGGCATCATCGGGGCGGCGGTGGACGGGGCGGGCATCTCCGGCCTGGCGCCCGATGTCCGCCTGCTGATCGTGCGGGCCTGCTCGGGTCTCCTGTGCGACGAGAGTGCGGTGATCGAAGCGATCGACTACGCCGTCGCCAACGGGGCCGACGTGCTCAACCTCTCGTTCGGCGGGGAGAGTTTCGGGAGCGGTCCGTTGGACATCATCTTGGCCGAGGCGGCGGCGGCGGGGACGGTGCTGGTGGCGGCGGCCGGCAACGGCGGCTTCGACGGGATCGGCGACGACAACGACCTGATCGACATGGTCCCCGCCAACCATCCCGACGTGGTGGCGGTGGCCGCCACCGATCGGTTCGACCAGCTCACCGACTTCTCGAACTACGGAGCCACCACCGTCGATCTGGCGGCGCCGGGCGACGACATCCTGTCGACCGAGCGGATCGCCTCGCTGTTCGCCGGCTATGCGATCGGGGGCGGCACCTCGTTCGCCGCCCCCTTCACCGCCGCCGCCGCCGCCCTCGCCTTGTCCGCCCATCCCTGTCTGTCCCCCTCCGAGGTGGCGGCGCTGCTGCGGGACACCACCGACCCGCTGCCCGTTCTGGCCACCCGGACCATCTCCGGGGGCCGGCTCAACGCCGGGTCGGCGGCGGTGGCAGCCCGGGACGGGGCGGTGGCAGCGGCGCCGGTGGTCGGGGGGGCGCCGCTGGTGGTGGACTTCTCGCTGTGTCACCTGCTCCCCGCCCCCGCCTGGGACTTCGGAGACGGAGGCGCGTCGGCCCTGCGGTCGCCCACCCACACCTACCGGACGACCGGCATCTACCAGGCCACCGTCAGCGCCGGCGGCATCGACTACGGACCCCTGGAGGTGGTGGTGGGTCTCGACTTCGTCGACATCGCCGGCTCTGTCTTCGCCGAGGACATCTACTGGCTGTCGGCGGTGGGAATCACCCGGGGCTGCAACCCTCCGAGCAACGATCGCTTCTGTCCGGCCGACGGCGTGACCAGGGGGCAGATGGCCGCTTTCCTGGTACGGGCCCTCGGGTTGGGTCCCGGCCCGGCCGACCGGTTCGTCGACGACGACAACTCGGTGTTCGAAGACGACATCGACCGGCTGGCGGCGGCCGGCGTGACCAGAGGCTGCAATCCGCCCACCAACGACCGCTTCTGCCCCGACGACCCGGTCACCCGCGGGCAGATGGCCGCCTTTCTAGTGCGGGCCCTGGGTCTCGGTCCCGGCCCGGCCGACCGGTTCGTCGACGACGACGGCTCGGTGTTCGAAGACGACATCGACCGGCGGGCGGCGGCCAGTGTCACCAAGGGCTGCAACCCCCCCACCAACGACCGCTTCTGCCCCGATGACGTGGTGGGGCGAGGCCAAATGGCCGCCTTCCTGCACCGCGCCCTCGGCTGACGCGAGCGGGAGGTGACCACCCTCATCGCCCGCGGCTACACCGACCGGGAGACGGCCGACCGGCTGGGGATCAGCGTCAAGACCCTGGAAACCCACATCCACCACATCTTCGAGAAGATGGGGGTGCAGAGCCGCCACGAGCTGGCCCGGATCGCCTACGAGACCGGGTTCGTGTGAGGGGGCGGTGGGGCCGCCCCTCACTTCGGCTCCGTCTAGAGGTCGAGGCGGAGGATGTAGAGCCCGGCGTTCATGTCGCTGAGATACACCAGGCCGTTCTCCACCACCACCCCCCACACGTTGGGGGCGGCCAGCACCCCAAAGGGGTCGGGTACCGGGTCGGGCACGTAGTAGGCCACCTCCTGCGGCCGGTTCAGCCGGGAGGTGTCCACCACCCGCACCCCGTCGCTGTACCAGGACAGGTAGGCGAGGTTGCCGTCCAGCACCGGGTTGTGGACGGAGAAGTCCCCGTCGGTGCGGAGGGAACGGGCGTTGGCGGTGGCGAAGCTCGACACCTGTCGGGGGGCGGCCGGGTCGGAGATGTTCCAGAACCGGGCGAAGCCCCACCTCGGGAGAAAGTCCTCGTCGGTGGTCACCGCCACCGTCCCCTCGGTGACGGCGGAGTGCATGTTGCCCTCGGCACCGGCCTCGGTCTGGCTAAGCATCACCGGGTTGGTCGGGTCGGAGATGTCCACCACCACCAGGCCGGCGTCCCAGTACGAGAGGTAGGCGGTGTTGCCGTCGGCGCTGGCCGACACGCTATGGAGGAGC
>JBFGJL010000145.1:0-5082 GCA_041577235.1 Acidimicrobiia bacterium
CACCGCCTCGTCGGCCTCGGCCACGAATGGGGCGGTCCGGTCCGGATCCGAGTAGACGGCGACGGTGGCGATGCCCATGGCGCGACAGGTCCGCATCACCCGGCGGGCGATCTCACCGCGGTTGGCGATCAGCAGCTTCTCGATCACATCCGGAAGACCCCGAACGAGTCGGTTCCCTGCACCGGCCCGGAATGCACGGCCGAGAGGGCGATACCGAGCACGGCGCGGGTGTGGCGGGGGTCGATCAACCCGTCGTCCCGGATCCGGGCCGTCGAGAAGTAGGCCTGTTCCTCGTGGCCGATCTGCTGCTCGATGGCGGCCCGGGCGGCGGCGTCGGCCTCCTCGTCGAACTCGCGCCCCTGTGCCTCGGCTGCCGCCCTGCCGATGATCGACATCACCCCCGCCAGCTGCTGCGGCCCCATCACCGCCACCTTGTGATTGGGCCAGCCGAACACGAAGCGGGGGTTGTAGGACTTGCCCCCCATCCCGTAGTTGCCGGCGCCGTAGGACGACCCTGCCATGAGGGTCAGGTGGGGCACGGTGGAGTTGGCTACGGCGTTGATCATCTTGGCGCCGTCCTTGATGATGCCCCTCTGCTCGTACTCTCTGCCGACCATGTAGCCGGTGGTGTTGTGGACGAACAGGATGGGGGTGTCGTAGCGGTTGCAGAGCATGATGAACTCGGTGGCTTTGTGCGCCTCCTCCGAGAAGAGCACCCCCTGCTGGTTGGCGATCACCCCCACCGGAAAGCCGTGGATGGCCGCCCACCCGGTCACGAGTGAGGTCCCGTACAGCGCTTTGTACTCCTCGAACTCGGAGCCGTCCACCAGCCGGGCCAGGACCTCTCGCATGTCGAACGGCACCCGCAGGTCGGCCGAGATGATCCCCAGCAGCTCCTCGGGGTCGTAGAGGGGCTCCTCGACCTCCGGACGGGGTCCGTAGCCCTGCTTGCGCCAGTTGAGATGACGCACGATCTGGCGGCCGATGCGGATGGCGTCCCGCTCGTCTTCGGCCAGGTAGTCGGAGAGCCCGGACACCCGGGAATGCATGTCGGCCCCGCCCAGTTCCTCGTCGTCCGACTCCTCTCCGGTCGCCATCTTGACGAGCGGGGGGCCGCCGAGGAACACCTTCGCCCGCTCCTTGACCATCACCGCGTAGTCACACATGGCCGGCACATAGGCGCCGCCGGCGGTGGAGTTGCCGAAGACGAGGGCGATGGTGGGAACCCCGGCCCTGGACAGCTGGGTGAGGTTACGGAACCACTTGCCGCCGGTGATGAACACCTCGGCCTGGTCGGGGAGGTCGGCTCCCCCGGATTCCACCAGGTTGATCAGTGGCAGGCGGTTCTCGCGAGCGATGTCCTGGGCGCGCAGGGTCTTGGCCAGCGAGTAGCGGTTGGAGGAACCGGCCTGGCTGGTGGGGTCGTTGCCGGAGACGACGCACTCCACCCCGGCCACCACCCCGATCCCCGTCACGGCGTTGGCTCCCAGCTTCTTGTCGGTTCCCCAAGCCGCCAGCGTCGAGAGCTCGAGGAAGGGCGAGTCCCGATCGACTAGCAACTCGATGCGCTCTCGCACCAGCAACTTGCCTCGGCGGCGGTGCCGCTCGATGTACTTGGGTCCACCCCCGGCTCGAGCCTCGGCCAGCAGCTCCTCGAACGTGGCCAGGGTGGTGAGCATTGCCGCCCGGTTCTCGCCGAACTCTCGGCTGGTGGGGTCGAGGCGGGAGGCGAGCACCGGCATGGCGGTGAGGTTAGTGGCAGGGTCTGGGCGGGGTCAGCGCTCGGCGATGTCCACCGTCAGCTCGCCCTGAGCGGCGCCGCGGGCGACCAGCACATTCAGCTGGCCCCCGGCACCGGCGGCGGCGATGGCACCCGTCACGTCCTCCACCGAGGTGACGGCTGCTCCGTCGATCTCCAGAATGACGTCGCCCACCCGGAAGCCCGCCTCGCCGGCGGGACTCCCGTCGAAGACCGAGGCGACTACCACCCCGGCATCGGTGGGAAGGCCGAAGCGGGCAGCGAGGTCGGCCGAGTTGGGGGTGAGGGTGACTCCGATGAAGGGAGTCCCGGCCCCGGAGAGCGCCTCCTCGATGAACTGCTTGGCCGAATCGATCGAGATGGCAAAGCCGATGTTCTCGGCGCCGCCGGCGATGGCCGTGTTGATGCCGATGACCTCACCTTGGCGGTTGAGGAGCGGGCCCCCGGAGTTGCCGGGGTTGATGGCGGCGTCGGTCTGGATCAGGTCGCCCAGCTGTGCTCCGGTCTCGGTGGTGAGGGAGCGGCCCAGCGCCGACACGATCCCCACCGAGACCGAGGGGGAGGTCTCATCGAGCCCGAGGGCGTTGCCGATGGCGATCACCGGGTTGCCCACCTCCATCGCCTCGCTCGAACCCAAGGGGAGCGGAGCCAGTCCCCCGACGTCGTCCACCCTCACCAGGGCCAGGTCCTGTTCGGCCCGGCCGTCCACGAACACCGCGGACCGGGGCCGGCCGTCCTCGGCGAAGACGATGATCTCGTCGGCTCCCGCCACGACGTGGAAGTTGGTGAGGATCCTGCCCTCCGCATCGATCACGATTCCGGTGCCGGTTCCGGTCTGCTCGAACGGTCGGTTGAACATGTCGAGACTGAGGCCCCGCTGCGAGACGGTGACTACGCCGGTTCTCACCTGCTTGACCAGCTCCGACACGTCGAACAGCTCCACCATCACCCCGCTGGTGGCGGGTGGTGAGGTCGCCACCGGCGGAGCGGTCGTTGCCGGCCCGGTGGTGTCCGGCGAGGTGGCGGGGGCGGTGGACGTGGTGGGAGCAGCGGTGGTGGTGGAGCTGGTGGCCGATGGCACACAGCCGGCGGTGACCACGGCGAGGAGCAAGAGCGTGCGGCGCATCCTGGGAGTGTACGAACGAGCGGAGTTGTGCCGCCGCTAGCTTGCCCGGCGGTGGACGATTTCGGGTGGAGCCAACGAGGGGGTCGCGCCTCCCTGACCGCCCTGCTGCTCGGGGCGATGGGTGTCGCCACCTTCGCCCCCAACGCCCTCGGAGTGCTGGCGGTGTTCTTGATCGAAGATCTCGGGATCAGCCGGGGACAGCTGGGCGCGATCATCGGTCTCAACCTGGTGATGGGGGCGTTGGTGTCGCCCCGGGCGGGCGCCGTCACCGACCGGCTGGGTGCTCGCCGCGCCCTCCTGGCTCTGTTCGCGACCTCCGCCCTCACCTTCGTCGCTCTCGCCCTCGCTCCGGCGGTCGCTCCGATCGCGGCGGTGGCGGCGGTGGGGGGTGTGACGCAGGGACTGGCCAACCCTGCCACCAACAAGCTCATCGCCGGCGAGCTGCCGGTGGGTTCTCGGGCGTTCGTCACCGGGGTCAAGCAATCGGGAGTCCAGGCGGCCGTGTTCGTGGGCGGCTTCACCCTCCCGGGAGCGGCGCTGGCCTTCGGCTGGCGTCCCACCCTGCTGTTGGTGGCTCTGGTCCCCGCCCTCGGTCTGCCGTTCACCTTGGCCCTGGTAGCCCGGTCCGAGGGGACCGCCCCGGCGTTGGAGACGGAAAGCATCCGTCGGCTTCCCGGCGGGGTCCTTCGCCTGACCGGCTATGGGCTGCTGGTGGGTTTCGGCGCCGCCTTCTCGTTGACCGTTCCCTTGTTCGCCGAAGAGGCGGTGGGCCTCACGGCGGTGGCGGCCGGGGTGGTCTTCGGGGCGGCCGGCCTGGTGGCGGTGGTGGGTCGGGTGCTGTGGGCACGGTGGGCCGAGCAGTCCCTCGGTGAGCGCCGGGCGCTGGCGATCATCGCCCTGCTCGGGCTGGTCTCCACCGGCGGGCTGGTGCTGGCACCCCGGCTGGGACCGACCATGCTGTGGGTCGGGGCACTGCTGCTGGGGTTCAGCGGCGCCTCGTGGAACTCGGTGGGGATGCTGGCGGCCATGCGGCTGGCCGGAGTCGAGGGCACCGGCCGGGCGTCGGGATGGATCGTGATGGGATTCCTCGTCGGGGTCGCAGCCGGTCCCCCCGTGTTCGGTGCGACGGTCGACAGCACCGGAACCTACGACGTTGCCCTCGCCCTGTGTGCCATCGCCTTCCTGGGTGCCACCGCGGTCGTGCTCGGTTGGGGGCGCCACGACCGGTAGCGGCGGACGGTGGCTGCGGCTGGCGGCCCCGTCCGGCCTGCAGCTAGCGTGGCAACACACTCGAAGAAGCTCCCGTGACCCGACCCACCTCCCTGCCGTGGACCGAAGACGACCAGGCCAACGGGCTGCTGGCCCGCGACAGCCTGGCCCTGTTGATCGGCATGTTGTTGGATCAGCAGTTTCCGATGGAGCGGGCCTTCTACGGGCCCTATCTGCTGCAGGAGCGGTTGGGGAGCGCCCTCGACGCCGCCCGGCTTGCCCAGATCGATCCCGATCGGCTGGCGCAGATCTTCCGCGGTCCACCTGCCATCCATCGGTTTCCCACCTCGATGGCGAAACGCACCCAAGATCTGTGTCGTGCGCTGGTGGAGGGGTACGACGGCGACCCCGAGCGACTCTGGAAGGAAGCGGCGGACGGAGCCGACCTGCTGCGGCGTTTGCGGGCACTGCCGGGGTTCGGGGAGGCCAAGGCGCGCATCTTCGTCGGGGTGCTCGGGAAGCGGTTGGGGATCCGGCCTGCCGGTTGGGAGGAGGTGGCCGCCGACTGGCCCTCCATCGCCGACGTGGCGGAGTGGGACGACGTCGCCGCCCTCCGGGAGCAGAAGCGAGCCATGAAGAACCGGTGAGCGCGACGGATCAGGCGGCCACCACCCACACCACCCACAGGGCCACCATCACCAGCCCGATCGCCAGTTGGGCGGCGGCGGCCAGCCCGAAGCCCACCAGAGTGGTCCGGGTGGCGGCCCAGGCCGCCGCCCGGTGGCGATGCCGCCGGTACTCGACCAGGTAGATCCCGCCGGCGAAGCCGATGACCGCGCCCACCACCGGGACCAGGAAGAACCCGACGATGGCCAGCACCGTCCCCCACACCAGGGCCGGCCGGCCGGCGCCTCCCGCCTGGGCCCGCCGTTTCGGAATCCACACCGCCAGGCTGTAGCCGGCCACGGTCAGGCCGGTGAACACCACC
>JBFGJL010000146.1:0-5058 GCA_041577235.1 Acidimicrobiia bacterium
AAACCCGGCCACCCGGCCCCCGGCTTCGGCGAGCAGCATGATCGACCGACCGAAGGGGTTGTCGAGATGCTTCCAGTGAAACAGCTCGGTGCTGCGCTGCAGGACCGGGGTCTCGCCCAAAGCCGCCCGCATGAGCTCGAGCACGGCGGCGGTGTCGCCGTCGGCGAAGGGCCGGATGGTGAGGTCGTCAGCCACCGAGCACCTCCCGGTAGACGGCCTCCTGGGCGCGCACCATGCGTTCGATTCCGAACTCCTGCTCGACCAGTTCCTGGCCTCGCCTCGCCAGCTCGGCTGCCGCCTGCCGATCGCGCAGTAGGCGCTCGACCGCCGCCGCCAGCGAGTGCGGATCGCCCGCTTCGACCAGCAGTCCGGTGAGCCCGTCCCGCACCACACTGGGAACCCCGCCCACCGCGGTGGCCACCACCGGGCGGCGGAGGGCCAGTGCCTCGAGGATCGACACCGGCAGCCCCTCCACGTCGGCCGGGTTCACGTAGACGTCGGCGGCGGCGATGAACGAGCGAGCGTCTTCCCGCCGGCCCAGGAAGCGGAGCCGGTCGGCCAATCCCAGCCGAAGGGCCTCCGCTCGGAGAGATTCCAGCTCGCCGGGCTGCTTCTCGGCCCCGATCGACACGACCACGGCCTCCGGATGGTGAGCGGTGAGGTCGGCCGCCATCGCCAGCAGGGTGCGATGGCCCTTGTGGGGACGGATGTTGCCGACGTGCACAATCAGCGGTCGGTCGGGGGTGATGCCCAGCTCCCGGCGGGCGCTCCCCGCTTCTCCCTCTTCCCGCCGGGCCGAGACCCCGTTGGTGATCGTGTGGACCGGAGCTCCGAATCCGGCGATGGTGGCGGCCACCGCCTCCGACACGGCGATGGCGGCCCGGTTCCGGCGGTAGGTCAGCTGGTTGAGCGGGCGGGTGGGCCAGCGGTAGGAGTCGGCCAGGTTGTGCTCCGTGTAGACCACCGGGACCGGGGAGGCGAGCCGGGCGGCGATGCCGGTGGTGGGCAGGTGGGCATGGACCAGGTCGACCCTCTCCTGCCGGATCATGCGTCGGAGGCGGACCAGGGTGGTCGGGCCGATCCCGCCCGGGGAGCCCAGGCAGCGGACCTCGATCCCGTGCTGCTCGAGCTCGGGCACCAGCTGATCCTTCCAGGGCAGCACGTACGCCACTCGGTAGTCGAAGCGCTCCCGGTCCCAGTAGGGGGCCGATTCGGCGATGAGCCGTTCCGCGCCTCCGATTCCCAAGCCTTTGATGAACACGAGCACGACCGGCGCTCGAGCCATACGCCCTTCAGTCTCGCTGCTCGTCGATGAGTTCGCTCAGCGCTTCTTCGAGCCCGATCTCCGCCCGCCAGCCCAGCTCGGCTTCGATCCGCCCGGAAGAGACGAGGGCGGGGGCCACGTCGCCCGGACGGGGTTCCCCGAAGGTCAGCTCGGTGGGGAGCCGCTCGACCACCATCTCCGCCAGCTGCTTGATGGAGATCGTCTCCGGGGCGACCGTGTTGAAGACGGTGCGCCCGAGATCGGAGGCGGCGGCCAGCGAGAAGGCCCGGGCGATGTCGGCGGCGTGGGTGAACTGACGACCCTGCGAACCGTCCCCCTGGATGGTGATCGGCTCGCCCCGCCGGGCCCGGTCGATGAAGATCCTGAAAACGGAGTTGGGCCGCAGGCCGGTCCCGAAGGCGGTACCCAGCCGCAACGCCACCACCGGCAGGCCCTGCAGCTCGGCGGCGGCCAGCAGGATCTGCTCACCGGCCAGTTTGGTGATGCTGTAGGGGTGGTCCGGCTGGCAGGGGTGGTCTTCGTCGATGGGCTGATACCGCGGGGGGCCGTACACCTCCCAGGTGGAGGCGTAGACCACCCGGGCGCTCGCCGCCAGCGCCGCCTCGGCGATGTGGGCCGTGCCGGTCACGTTGACCGACGCCGCCAGTGCCGGCTGGTCGCCCGCCAGGTAGACGTCGCCGATGGCGCCGACGTGGCACACCACCGACTGGCCGTGCACCGCCGCTTCTACCGAAGTCCGATCGGTCAGATCGCCGACGATGGCCCGTATGCCCGGCTCCTCCACGGTGTGCTGGTCGAAGATGGTGACCTCGTACCCGTCGCGGTGGAGGCGCCGGGCGATGTGACGGCCGAGAAATCCGGCTCCCCCGGTGACGAGGACTCTCATGACATGACCCCTGGCTAGGCGGCTTTCGATACTAGAACTTCAACGTAGCGTGGCAAGCTCCGCCCAGAGAATGCTGAGGCCGTCGAGCGGTTTGGTGCCTGTGGGCAGGGGACTGCGGGCCGACCCGACCAGAAAGGGTCTAGACGCCTCCCCGATCGGCTGACTACAGTGAGTGGGGTTTGGCGGGTCGGCTGACGAAGCGCGAGAAGTGGGTTCTCTCGGGCGGCGACCCGCTTCCGCGACGGGAGGGATTGTGGGCAGGTCTAGCCAGGGTGCAAGGGCGATTGCCGGCGTCGACTGGCGTCTGAAGGTGTCGCGTGGCGCCGCCCATCTTCGGGCGGACATCTCGTTCGCGGTCACCGACGCCTTCCTCATCGCCACCTCCTACGGGACTGCTCTCGGACTGCGTCTGATCGACGGTCGCGCCAACGAGATCAGACCGCTGTTCACCGCCGGTCTGGTTCGCATGCTGCCCGTGATCGTGTTGGTCCATCTGGCCGCCAACCTCGTGTTCGGCACCTACGGGCACGTCTGGGAGTACGCCAGCATCGCCGAGGCGAAGCGGGTGGTGCAGGCGTGCGCCGCCGCCGGTGTGGCGCTCACCGGGTTCGTGCTGATCTACCGGGCCAACACGAGCCGGATCGGGCCGATCCCGATCGGTTCGGTGGCGCTGGGCAGCCTGATGACCATGTTCGCCATGGGGATGGTCAGGTTCCGCTCCAGGCTGTTCTCGTTCAAACGGGGGGCCACCGCGGCCGGGTCCCAGCGCGTCCTCATCGTCGGCACCTCCAAGGCGGCCGCCGACCTGTCGCGCAACCTCCCGATCGAGGAGCCCGGACTCAACGTCATCGGATTCCTCGCCCCCGCCGGCGGGGACGCCCCCCGCCGTATCGCCGGCCTCCAGCTGCTGGGCAAGCTGGAGGACCTCCCGGCGATCGTGGCCCAGCAGGCGGTGGGACAGGTCATCGTGGTGGGCGGAGGGGAACGACTCGCCCGTGAGGTGCTCGACGCCTGCCTGTGGAACAACGCCCGGCTCCGGATCCTGCCCGATCTCGACACCGTGCTGCACGGAAATCAGGCCGGCCGCGACGTGCGCGACCTCGAGATCACCGACCTCCTTCCCCGGCCGGCGGTGTCGACCGACTTGGATGCCGTGGCCGAGCTGGTGCGGGGGAGCCGGGTGCTGGTGACCGGGGCGGGGGGATCGATCGGTTCGGAGATCGTACGGCAGCTGATCACCTTCGAACCGGCCGCCGTCATCGCCCTCGACCACGACGAGACCCATCTCTACGAGGGCATGCTCCAGTGGGAGCGGCATGGGCCCCGACCCGACCAGGTGCTGTGCGACGTCCGCAACGGCCGTGCGTTGGAACGTGCGTTCCTGGCGGCCCGCCCCGATCTGGTGTTCCACGCCGCCGCCCTCAAGCACGTGCCGATCCTGGAGCGCTGCCCGGCCGAGGCGATCAGTACCAACGTGCTCGGGACCCAGAACGCCATCGACTCCGCCCGCAAGGCTGGGGCGAGCCGGTTCGTGTTGATCTCCACCGACAAAGCGGTGTCACCCAAGAACGTGATGGGCTCCTCCAAGCGGGTAGCGGAGCTGCTGGTGCAGGCCGCCCACGATCAGGGGGGCGACTGTGTGTTCACCTCGGTACGGTTCGGGAACGTGCTCGGGAGCCGGGGGAGTGTGGTGCCGACCTTCATCCGGCAGATCCAGGAGGGTGGACCGGTCACCATCACCGATCCCGACATGAAGCGCTACTTCATGACGGTGGACGAGGCGGTGCAGCTGGTCCTGCAGGCCGCCTCGCTGGCCGACGGGGGTGAGGTGTTCGTCCTGGACATGAGCGACCCGGTTCGCATCGGCGACCTCGCCCATCGCCTGATCCGGCTGGCCGGCCTGGTCCCGGGACAGGACATCGCGGTGGAGGTGACGGGCCGACGTCCGGGCGAGAAGCTGATCGAGGTCCTGTCGGAAGACCCCTTGCAGCCCACCAGCCATCCCAAGATCTCGGTGACCCAGCCGTCCCACCCCGGCTTGGGCACCGTGCTCGACTCGGTGGAGGTGTTCCGAGAGCTGGCGGCCGAGGGCGACGGAGCGGAGATCCGCCTCCTGCTGGCGAGCATCGCAGGGGCCTCATGGTCCGCGGATGAGGTCATCGATCTGCGTCCGTTGGCAGGAGTTCCTGAGTGGAGCTGAGCCGGCTCGCGCGGGTCCTACGCGCCCGCTGGTGGGCGCTGGCGTTGGTTGCCGGCATCGCCGTGGTCCCGGCGGTGGTGCTCACCTCGATCCGCAACAACCAGATCGAGGACCTCTTCCAGTCGACCATCCTCCTGACCTTCCCCCGGGACGACACCGACCGGACCGGGAGCCTGCTGGAAGGTGTGGTCAACGAGGCCGACGACCTGGCCCACGAGGGCAACGCCGAACTGCTGGAGGCGGACGGCCGGCTCTCGATCGAGCCAGACACCCAGGCCGGGCAGCTGCGGTTCTCGGCCCGGGCCGGCACCGAAGCCGAAGCCGAGCAGCTGGTCCAGCAGCTCTACGACAACTTCGTCGGCCAGGAGGAGAGCCAGCTCGGAGGCTCGTCGGCGGCCTGGCAGGCCGAGCTCGACCGACTGGCGGAGGAGATCGCCCGGACCTCCGGCGAGCTGGCGTTGGTGGAGGCGGAGCTGGTCGAGGATCAGTCCACCGCCACTCGCCGGGCCATCCTCGACATCCAGATCGCCCAGCTCGAGAACGAGGTCGCCAACCTGACCGTGGAGCTGGTGGTGGGCACCGAGCGCACGACGGAGGAGGTCCAAACCGACCTCGACAACGTCCAAGAGGAGCTCGGCAGGTTGCAGGCCGAGCGAGCCGCTCTTCCGGTCGCGGCCTCGCGGAGCC
>JBFGJL010000147.1:0-5040 GCA_041577235.1 Acidimicrobiia bacterium
CCCGCCATTCACCATGCGCGCGTCGGCTTCCCCCTTCCTCAAGCCTCCTACAACTACCTGGTGCATGCCCTCCAACCGGTGTTCGGATGGGACTCGGAGGGCGTGCGGTCGCTGCAACATGGCGACGGACGCATGCTGGGACCGGGCGACCAGGTCCACATCCCCCATCTCGCCGACACCCTGGAGCATCTGGCGCGGGTCGGCCCGGGCGACTTCTACCGAGGCGACATCGCCCGTGCCATCGTCACCGCCATGGAAGATGGGGGAGGCCTGGTGAGCGCCGTGGATCTCGACCAGTATCGGGTCGAGATGCGGCGGCCGCTGGAGGTGGGGGTGAACGGGTGGCGGGTCGCCACCAACCCTCCGCCGGCGGTGGGGGGTTTGGCCATGGCGGCCATCATCGCCGCCATGGGCGGGCATCCCCGCCAGGGCTGGACGAGTCCGGAGGTGGCCCGGCTGGTCGACACCCAGCATGCGGTGTTCGGGTACCGGCGAGACCGACTCGATCTGAGCGACGACCTCGATACGGAGGCGGCGGTCCTCCTGGCGGCATCGTCCGCCGATGAGGTCCGGAGGTGGCTCTCGGCCCCCTCTACGGTTCACACCTCGGCGGTGGACGACGATGGGCGCGCCTGCTCCATCACGATGTCCGCCGGCTACGGATCGGGGATGATGCCGCCCGGAACCGGTATCTGGATGAACAACTGTCTGGGTGAGCTCGAGCTGAACCGGAAGGGTCTGCACGCCCAGGCGCCTGGAACCCGCCTGTTGTCCAACATGGCCCCCACGGTGGCCGCCGGCGCCGACGGGTCGGTGCTGGCGCTGGGCTCACCTGGCGCCGATCGCATCACCAGCGCAACGTCGATGGTGCTGCTGAACTTCGCCCGGTTGGGAATGTCTCTCTCGGAGGCGATCGCCCATCCCCGCCTGCACGTCGAGGAGACCGACGACCGGGCGCGGGTGGCGGTGGAGCCGGGCCTCCCGGTCGACCGGGTGTCGCTGCCGGTGCGTCGCTTCGCCGATCTGTCGATGTTCTTCGGGGGCGCCTCCGCGGCGCTGTGGAATCCGGCGACGGGATTCGAGGCCGCCGCCGATCCGCGCCGCACGGGTGGGACCGCCATCGGAGGAAGGTGAGCGATCCACCTCACCGGCATCGTGCCTGGTGAGAGAGGGGTTGACATCTGCGATACGGTGAGCCCGAGCCGCTCCCCCCGCGACGCCCTGGAGGTATGTCATGCCCTGGTTCTGGACCGACGATCTCGCCCGCCTCCTGGCCGAGCGGGGCGAGGTCGACGCGTCCCGTACCCGGCGATGGAGCGAGCGTCCGGTGGCAGTCTCCGGGGCCGATGCCCTCGCCACCGCCCGCCAGCTGCTGGCCGCCGTCGACGACGAGGAGGACGAGCCTCCATCCCCGCGGGCGGCCTGACCCGCCCTTCACCCACACCCCGCCGGCGCGGCGATAATGCGCGGGCATGTACCGGTTTCTTCGCTCTCCCCGCTGGCTGGCTGCCCACGCCGTGGTGGCGGTGGTGGCCGTCTTGTTCGTCAGCCTCGGGTTCTGGCAGCTTCGCCGGCTGGAGGAACGCCGGCTCGACAATCAGGTCCTGGCGCTCAGGCTGGCAGCCCCGCCCACCGACCTCGACCTGGTGCTCGAATCACTCGGCGAGGACGTGGCCGCCTCCGAGTATCTCCGGGTCACCACCTCGGGGATCTTCGATCCCACCGCCCAGGTCTTGTTGCGCTCGCGCACCTTCGAAGGTCAGGCAGGGTTCCACGTCGTGACGCCGTTGGTGCGACCCGGCGGCGCCGCGGTGCTGGTCAATCGAGGGTGGATCCCCCTGCAGCTCGAGGAAAGCCCTCCCGCTCCGGCGCCCGGTACGGTGACCGTCGAGGCGGTGGTGCGCCTCACCCAGACACGGCCCGCGTTGGGGCCGGCCGACCCATCCCAGGGAGTCCTCACCCAGTTCAACCGGGTCGACATCCCCCGCATCGAGCAGCAGTCGCCCTACGACCTCTACCCGGTCTACCTCGATCTGATCGGCCAACAGCCGGGGCAGCCCGACGGTCTGCCGGTGTCGGTGGGACTGCCCTCCGCCGCCGACGAGGGGAACCACCTCGCGTACGCGATCCAGTGGTTCTCGTTCGCTCTGATCGGCCTGGTCGGCTACGCCGCCCTCGTCCGCAAGACCGGTCGCAGGGGCATGCGGGCGGTTCCCTCAGAGGTCCGTGGCCAGGTCGGAGACCACCTCGACGGCGGGGAGCTGTAGCAGGACGGCGGGATCGGCCTTGACCTTGGCCGATCGGCTCCCAGCGCCGAAGATCACCCATTCCAGCTGCGGAACACGGCTGTCGACGTAGACGGGCAGCGTCGGGGGCAACGCGAAGGGAGTGACCCCTCCGATCTCCATGTCGGTGACCTGCCTGGTCACTTCGGGGGCGGCGAAAGACAACTTGCTCACTTCGAGCAAACCCTTCACCCTCCGGTTGACGTCGAGGCGGGTGGTGGCGAGCACCACACACGCCGCGAAGCGACCGGGAGGACGTTTGGAGGCAACGAGGATGGTGTTGGCGGCCCGGTCGGGTGGGTAGCCGTAGTGGCGACAGAACTCGGCAGTGTCGGCCAGGGCGGGATCGCACGCCAGGATCTCGAAGCGGAGCCCAGTGGCCTCCAGCGTGGTCCGCACCCGCTGCTCGATGTCCATACCGGCAGGCTAGTGAGGGCGGCTCCCCAAGCCATCAGGCCGGAGAAGCCGCGAGCGGAGCCACTCCAGCAGTCACATCAACGGAGGGCGGTGGGGGAGGGGAGGACCCGTCCGCGCCCAGGGGTCAGGTGCTCGAGTCGGCCTCTGCCTGCTGGACGATCTCGGCGTGGACCGCCTCCATGTCGACATCCCGAACCTTCGTGATCAGCTCTTCGAGCATGGGGGCGGGGAGGGCACCGGGCTGGGCGTAGAGGATCACGTTCTCACGGAAGACCATGAGGGTGGGGATGGAGCGGATCCCGAAGGCTCCGGCCAGCTCCGGCTCGGCTTCGGTGTCGACCTTGGCGAACACCATGTCGGAGTTGGCCTCGGAAGCCGTCTCGTACGTAGGGGCGAAGGAACGGCACGGACCACACCACTCGGCCCAGAAATCGACCAGGACGATGTCGTTGTCCTCGATCGTCTCTGCGAACGTGTCTTTGGTGAGATTGACGGTGGCCATGTCGCTCCGATCTGGGTGTCCGGTTGCTCCCTGACGCAACAGGGAAATCGAGCGTTCTATTTCCTGCTCGGAGGGGGACGATACTGGTCGAAGGCGGTCTGTGGCTCATCGGATCCCCGGTGGCGATCATCTGGATGCTGGTGCAGCCGCCTCTCCTTCGCCTAGTATCGTCACAGTGATGAAAAAGGAGCTGGAGCACCGCTGCGCCTGGTGCGGGGGAGCGATCCCTCCGACCCGGGGACCCGGTCGCCCCCGCCGCTACTGCCGCGCCAGTCACCGCCAGCGGCACTACGAGGCGAGGCGGCTGGCGACCAGCCGCGGACTACAGGCCGACGACGTCCTGGTCACCCGCCCCGGGCTCGAACGCTGGCTGGATGCCCGCTACGTCTTGGAGACGGTGCTCGAGGACATCGGGCGGGACCTGTCCCGCCGGCCCACCTCCTCCGAGCTCAGAGCGGCACAGGCCCAGTTGGAGCGTGCGGCCCGCCTCGTTCTCGCCACCGACCTCGAGATCCGGGCGGTGGGATCCACCTGAGGTTTCATCACTGTGATGTTTTCGGGCAGGCAGGCGACACCGACCGCGACCGGGAGCCAACGCCGATCGGCGCCAACACGCCCAACAGACCGCTCGTGATCCGGAACCGATCCCGGACGACGCAACCCCGCCAGCGTGGCCCGCGTCTGCAGTCGGGCGGCCCCCGTCCCGGACGAGGGCGGCGCGCCACGGGTGGAGGGCCCGGGGGAAGATGGGGCCGTCCGCTCTGATGCGCCCATAATCCTCGTTATGTCAAGTTACGGCCAGAGGCACCTATGCACGCGACGGGGACGTCCTCGAACGATCCCAAAGTGACCCCATTCCAGCGACCCTTCCTCTTCGGACGGCCACCCACGATTGGGTCTGCCTGCCGCGCCGCTGCTTCGTGAGTCTCACATGCGATGAGATCAGCCTGCTCCGTGGCTCGACGCCAGGTTGCGTGACGCCCGCCTCAGGCCGGGTCGTCGGAAACTCGCACCCGATAGACGGGGATCGTCTCGGCGACTCCCTTCATGATGCCCTCGTCTTCGGCCACCTCGAACGAAGACAGCATCTCGGCGACCTCGGGCTGGCGGTAGACGTCCTCCGACAGCACGATCTCACCGGCGCCGGCGAGCTGCTGCACGCGGGCGGCGATGTTCACCTCCTGGCCGAAGTAGTCGATACGGTCGTTCAGGGTCACCGCCAGCGACCGGCCCCGATGCATACCGATCTTGAGCACGAGGTTGGCCGATGCGACCCGGTTGAAGTCCGTCAGCGCCTCGAGCATGTCGAGCGCCGCCCGGACCGCCGTCGCGGGCTCGACGAACGTCGCCATGATGGCGTCGCCGATGGTCTTGGTCACCGCACCGTCGTTGCGAGCCACGGCCTCGCTCAACGCCTCGAAGTGGCGCCGCACCAGATCGTACGCATTCACGTCCCCGATCGTGTCATACATCAGCGTCGAGTCCTTGAGGTCGGTGAACAGGTACGTGAGGTCCTTGATCTCGAGCGTCTCCGATTCCGGCACCGTCTCGGATCGGAACAGGCGCCTGAAGGTGTCGTTGCTGAGGAGCCGTTTTCCCGACAGGACGGGCCAGAAGTCGATCATGCCGGCCTGCTGGGGGACGGGCGGATAGTCGACCACCCACGCCGACGCCCGGGACTCGCCGGAGTTGGCAATGGTGATGGTGACCGGTCCCGCCGGGATCTGCCCCACCGCCGGGATCTTGTAGACCATCGTGGCCGCGTCCGGTCCGGGGGTCTGCAGCGGCCCCTCGTCATAGAACGATCTGCCTTCCGGGACCACCAGCTCGAAGGGC
>JBFGJL010000148.1:0-5016 GCA_041577235.1 Acidimicrobiia bacterium
ACCAGAGGCGCCGCCGGTGACGATGGCCGCCGCGCCTGCAACTCTCATGCTCTGCTCCTACCTGACGATCGGGCGACGCTACCACCCGACCGGGCGCGGGCGCGAAGCTCGCGGGCGGGAGCGGAACGTGGTGAAATGCCGCCGTGTCCACTTCCGAGGCCAGCCCGGTGGCGGTGTTCGATTCGGGTTTGGGCGGCCTGTCGGTGCTCAACCACCTCCGCCGCCTGGCGCCCGGTCAGCCCTTGTTGTACCTCGCCGACCAGGCGTACGCCCCGTATGGCGATCGTTCCCTCATCGAGGTGCGCGACCGGGCCGAGGCGGTGGCCCGCCATCTACTCTCGGCCCGGTCCGAGCTGGTGGTGGTGGCGTGCAACACCGCCTCGGCCGCCGCCCTCCATCACCTCCGCCGCCGCTTTCCCGACGTCCACTTCGTAGGCATGGAACCGGCGGTGAAACCGGCCGCGGGCGCCTCTCGCAGCGGGGTGGTGGGGGTGCTGGCCACTACCGCCACCTTTCAGGGAGAGTTGTTCGCGTCGGTGGTCGACCGGTTCGCCGAAGGCGTCGAGGTGATCGCCCAGCCCTGCCCGGGCCTGGCCGACGCGGTGGAGAGGGGCCGGGTGAACCACCCCGACACCCTGACCCTGCTGCGCCGCTATGTGGAGCCGCTGCTGGCCGCCGGAGCTGACACGCTGGTCTTGGGCTGCACCCACTACTCGTTCCTGGCTCCCGAACTCCGCCGTCTGGCCCCCGACACCGTCCTGATCGATCCCTCCGAGCCGGTGGCTCGCCAGGCGGTTCGGGTGCTGTCCGAGCTCGGCCGGGCCGGGACGGACACCATTGCGTCGGTTCGCTATCGAACCACCGGCCGGGTCGAGCGGATGCGGGCGGGGATGCTGCGGCTGACCGGAGAACGGCCGCCGGTGGAGTCGATCCAGATCTGAGCCGGCCAACCGGTCAATCCAGGGGGCGGTCAGCGGCCGATCTGGCGGGACCTGACGAAGGCGATCACCCGCTCGATCTGCTCCTCGGTCAAGGTGGCTCGGAACGAGGGCATGCGGCCCTTCCCGCGGGTGATGGTGGTCACGTAGTACTGGTCGGGCTGATCGGCCACGTCGGAACCGGCCCCCAACGCCGGGCCGATCCGGCCCTCCAGCTCGGCACCGTGGCAGCGGGCGCACGCCTGCAGGTAGATCTCGATCCCGGAGGCGTCTTCCGGAATCCGCCCGCAGGCGGTGAGCACCAACGCCAGCCACACCGAAGCCCAGACCCTGCGCATCGGCCGCGATGGTAGGAACGCCGGGGCGGGAACCTCCCACAATCGGCTGACCGTCTCATCTCCGACCGGAGCAAAGGAGGCACCCGTGCGTCGATTGATACCGATCGTGGGACTGCTGGCACTGACCGCCACCGCCTGCAGCCAGGGCGTCCAAGCCCAGGTCCCGGAAGGCCCGACCGGGTCCGACACCGGGATCTCGGTGTCTGGGCAAGGCGAGGTGTCGGGGGCACCCGACGTGCTGACCCTCGACCTGGGAGTGTCGGTGCTGCGGGACACGGTGTCGGCCGCAGCCGGCGACGCCGCCGATCTGGCCGAGGCATTGATCGCCTCCCTCACCGGCCGCGGTGTGGCCCGCGAGGACATCCGCACCAGCAACTACTCGATCTACCCCGAGTACGACTACCGGGAGGATCGCCAGACGATTCGTGGCTACCGGGTCACCAACACGGTCAGCGTCCGCATCCGCGACCTCGGCAACGCCGGCGAGGTGATCGATGCCGCCGTGGCCGCCGGCGGAGACGATGTGGTGGTCAACAGCCTGGGGTTCGACCTGGAGGACAACCAGGGGCTGGTTCGCCAAGCTCGGGAAGCCGCCTGGGAAGATGCCCGGGCCAAGGCCGAGCAACTGGCCGACCTGGCCGGGGTCCAGCTCGGAAGCCCCCTCTCGATCGCCGAGACATTCGCCCCCACGCCCCCGATCATCTACGAGGAGTACGCCTACGCCGCCGAAGCCGATGCCGCCACCCCGATCGAGCCCGGACAACTGTCGGTGACGGTAACGGTGGAGGTGCGGTTCGCCATCACCCGCTGATCCTCAGCTGAGCAGGGCCAGGGTGCCGCGGGTCAAGGCGATCACCACCACTCCTGCGATCAGGACGCCGATGGCGATCAGGGCGAACGCCCGCTTGCGCTCGACGCCGAAGACGAAGGCGGCCAGAGCCCCGCTCCACGCTCCGGTGATGGGCAGCGGAATGGCCACGAAGGTGATCAGCGCCAGATCCCGTAGTCGCTCGAAGCGGGAGGTGTGGCGCCGGCGGGTGTGGGCGAACAAACGGTCGAGGAAGCGATGCAAGCCCGCCCAGTGGTCTTCGGCCCATGCCGTCACCGGCCCCAGCCACAGCAGGATGAAGGGGATCGGCAGGAGGTTTCCCACCACCGACCAGACATACCCGGACCAGGCCGGCATCCGCAGGATGCCGAGGGCAAAAGGTATCGAGCCACGCAGCTCGAAGACCGGCAGGGCCGCCAGCAGCATCACCGCCAACGGTTCGGGCAGCAACCGGGCCCACGACTCGAGAGTGTCACGCATGGGCGGGCAGTATCCCAGGTCCGCGGACCGTTGCGTGCGCAACTTGCTTGACCCCGGCCTTCGCACTATGTAGCATGCACTCGTGCTCGGGACGTCGTTCGGCGTTCTGGGACAACCCCCAACCCAAAGGGGTCGCGAGGCGGATCACCCTGGCACCGCCCTCGCACGACGACCCCTTCGCTCTTCGTACTGAAGAGCCGAGGCTCCGGACCGACCCCCTTTTCCGGAGCCTCACTGTTTGGTAAGCACAGAGAGCGCGATTTCGGGCGCTGTCCGGAGGTGCCGACGGGCCGACGATGTCGATGGGACTCAGGCGGACCCGTCCTCCCACCACCCGCCGCGTACCGAGCGGATGAGCGCCAACGCCACCAGCTCGGCCGGCACCTCGTACCGGTTGCTGGCTACCAGCTGGCGCAGCTCGGCGACCAGCTCGGCCCGGACGTCGGGTGAGATCGCCACCGGCACCGGGATCCGGGCCGGGGCGGCGGCAGCCGGCTCGCCCGGATTCGTCCCAGGAGTGGGGAGAGAGGCAGACATCCCGATCATCGTACCCCGGGCGGCCCTCGCTGCCACCATGCCTACCTGCCACCATGCCGGAGCCGCCTGCGGCCATAATGGCCCGACCGGGCCGACCCGAGGAGCTCAGTGAAAGCCATCTTCATCGGAGCGGGAGGAACGACCCGACAGCTGCTCTCCCGGCTGGGTGACGCCTGGGACGTGACGGTCATCGATCTCGACGCCACCCGGCTCCACCAGGCACAGGTGATCCGCCAGTTCGACGCCGTCGTCGGCGATGGGTCGAGCCGGGTGGTGCTGGAGCGGGCCGGCCTCGACGAGGCGGACGCCTTGGTGGCGGCCGCTCCCGATGACGACGTGAACCTGGAGGCGGTGTCGATCGCACTGGGCGCGGGGCTGTTGCGGGTGCTGGCGGTAGCCGCCCATCCCGAGCGGCTGGAGGACTACCGGCGGGCCGGGGTGGTGGCCTTCTCCCCCGCCGTTCTGACCGCCCGCAACATCGAAGTGCGGCTGGAGCCGCGCCGGGTCTCGGCCATCTCCTTCGCCGAAGGGAAGGGAGAGGCGATGGAGTTCTTCATCTCCAGCGATTCTCCCGTCCAGGGGAAGGCACTGCGCGACCTCCACTCCGAGCGGTATCTGATCGCCGCCATCCTGCGGGAGGGAACGCTGATCGTGCCCCACGGCGACGACCGGCTACAGGTGGGAGACCTGGTGACGGTGGTCGGGGATGCCCGTGATTTCGGCCGGATCATCTCCACCTTCACGGGCGGCGAGCCCAACTTCCCGCTCGCCTACGGACGACGGGTGGCAGTGACCCTGGGGCCGGGCAGCGACCAGACCGGCCTGATCCGAGAGGCTACTCAGCTGGTGGCCGGTACCCGGGCGGAGTCCCTACTGGTCATCACCACGGAGGCGGACGGGCCGCTGGAAGAAGCGTTGGACGAGGTGCGCGACCGCTACGACGTCGAGGTCCGCACTACCACCCGCAATCCGCTCGACCTGGCTGGAGCCGTGGCCAGAGAGGAGGGCATCGGGGTGATCGTGGCGGCTGCCCCCAACGGCAACCTGGTGGCCCGCCGTACCCGGGTGCGACGGATGGCCCGGGCGGCCGAACGGGGCGGAGTGCCGCTGCTGGTGGCCCGCTCCAGCCACCCCTACAAGGTCGTTCTGGCACCGGCGGAGCGGTCGTCGGCCGGTGATGCCGCCGCCCGGGCCGCCATCGACCTCTCCCGGCGCTCGGGGGCGCGGCTGGTCGGAGCCGGAGTGGTGGCTCCGGCGTTCCTGGCCGGGGGCGAGAGCCAGGACGACGTTCGCACGGCCATCGCCTGGCTGCGGGAAGAGGCGGCGGTGCAAGGGGTGGCGGTGCGGCGGCGCATCCGCCAGGGTAACCCGGTGCGGGTGCTGGTCGAACTGGCGGAGGACGCCGACTTGCTGGTGCTGGGGGTGGAGAAGTGGCCCAGCTCGGCGCTGACGCTGGGACCGGCCGGGCACCTCATGCTGAGCTCGCCGATCTCGGTGCTTGCCGTCCCGGCCGTCTCATGACCGCCGTCGCCGCCCCGGCTGCCGCTCAGGCGAGCGAGATCGCCCACTCGACCCTCGCCTCCCCCATCGCACTGGTGGTGATCGGAGCTGCGGCATTCACCCTTCCGATCGTCGCCCGACGGCTACGGCTGCCGGCGGTGGTGCTGGAGATCCTGTTCGGGGTGGTGGTCGGGCCCCAGGTCCTGGGGCTGATCGGGGCCCCCGCCGATCAGGACGCCATCGAGCTGCTGGCCGAGCTTGGGTTGCTGCTGCTGATGTTCCTCGCCGGCTTCGAGGTGGATTTCGAACGGGTGGAACGCCACGGTATCGGCAGCATCTTGTTCGCCGGAGCCGTGTTCGGGGCGATCGTGGTCGCCTCCTGGCTGGGAACGGC
>JBFGJL010000149.1:0-4966 GCA_041577235.1 Acidimicrobiia bacterium
GAGGGATGATCACACCGGACATCTCCAACCGCCGGGCCAGGGCGGTGGCATGCAGCCCGCCGGCACCGCCGAATGCCAGCAGCACCGCCTGGCGCGGATCCGCTCCCTCGGCGATCGAAACACGGCGGATGGCCCGGTCCATGTGGGCCTCCACCACCTCCACCATTCCGGTGGCGGCCCGCTGAGAGTCGAGCCCGAGCCCTGCCGCCAGGCGGGCGAGGGCGCCCTCGGCGGCGGCTCCGTCGAGGGTGAGACCGCCGGCCAGGGCGACGCCCGGATCGAGCCGGCCCAGCACCAGGTTGGCGTCGGTGACGGTGGCCCGGTCCCCACCCCGCCCATAGCAGGCCGGTCCCGGATGGGCGCCGGCGCTCTGGGGACCGACCCGCAACGCCCCTCCCCGGTCGACCCAGCCCAGCGAACCGCCGCCGGCTCCGACGGTGTGCACCGCCACCGCCGGGAATCGGCAGGCGTATCCGTCGACCGACCGCTCGTAGGCCACCGCCGGCCGACCGTCCTCGATCCTGCTGACGTCGGTGGAGGTGCCCCCCATGTCGAAGCTGATGACGTGCTGGTGGCCCAGGGCCGCACCCAAGGCGGCGGCGGCCACGACCCCGCCGGCCGGTCCCGAGAGGAGGATGGCAGCCGGGAGTTGGATCGCCTCGGCCAGGCCCATGAGACCGCCCGACGATCTCATCACCCGCACCTCGGCCGGCAGGCCGACCCCCTGCAACCGGGCGCCGAGCTGGCGCAGATAGGCGGCGGCCACCGGGGCCAGGTAGGCGTTGAGCACGGTGGTGGAGACCCGCTCGAACTCCCGGAACTCGGGGGCCACCCGGGCGGAGAGGGACACCGGAACGCCGGGCAGTCCGGCCGCCAACCTCCGGCCCAGGTCCGCCTCGGCGGCTCCGTCCCGAAAGGAGTAGAGCAGCGCCACGGCAACTGCCTCGATCCGTTCTGTCAGCAGGCGTGCGACGAGATCCGATCGATCGTCCCCGAATCGGAGCCGGGCCGGCACCAGCGGTTCGGGCCGGTTGGCTTCCGGGTCGTACAGCGACGGTCGATCCTGCCGTCCGATCTCGATGATGTCCTCGAACCCGGCGTCGGTGACCAGTGCGGTACGGGCTCCCCGGCGCTCCAACAGAGCGTTGGTGGCGATGGTGGTGCCGTGGAGGAGGGCGGTAGGCGGGGCGTCGGAGGCGAGAGCTCGAGCACCTTCGACCACGGCCTCGCTTTGATCCATCGACGTGGAGACCTTGCCGGTGCGGATCGACGATCCGTCCCAACCCACCAGGTCGGTGAAGGTGCCGCCCACGTCGATACCGAGCATCATGCCGGCTCGCTACGATCCCGGCCGAGGAAAGGACCCCGGATGAGCGTACGCGTCGAGCCGACCCCCAACCCCAACGCCCTCAAGTTCACGGTAGGAGTGGACGTGGGTGGGCCCAAGACGTTCGTGGCCGACCGCGCAGACGGGGATCCGCTGGCCGAGGCGATCTTGGGGCTGCCCGGGGTCACCAGCATGTTCATGACCGCCGATTTCGTCACCCTCACCAAGGCCCCTGACGCCGACTGGGGAGATATCGCCCCACGAGCCACCGAGATCCTACAGAGCCACTTCGGGTCCTGATCGTCGGCGAGTCGGTCGTCCGACCCACTGGTAGCGTTCGCGTCGCCGATCAGGGGAAGTTGCCATGCGTCGGCCCGTGCTCGCAGGTGTCGTGGTGCTGGTTCTGGGGGGATGTTCGGGCGTCAGCGCCGATCAGCATCGGTCGGTGGTGGAAGAGCTCGATGAGAGCCGCCGCCAGCTGTCCACCGCCGAGGAGGAGATCACGTCGTTGCGGACGCAGTTGGAGGGTCTGCAGCCGGCGGTGGAGCTGCGCGGCCGTCTCGAGCAGGTGACCGCCCGCCTGGAGGAGAGGACCGCTCTCGAGGCCGAGAGTCGGACAGAGCTGGCGGCTCGTAACGAGAAGATCGGACGAGCAGCCGGGTACCTCCGCATGTTGCAGGCCTTCTTCGACCTGGGCCTGGCCGGCGAGGAACCCGACCTGAGCCGGCTGGCCGACCTCGTCCAGCTGATCGACCAGATCGAGGACCCCGAGCTGCAGGACGTCGTCGCCCGCCTGTTCGAGGCCGGGACCGAAGCGGAGGCACAGCGGCTGGGCGTGGAGCTGGTGGTGGCGGCGGTGGATGGTGCGCTCAGGGCGCTGGAGTGACCTCGGATTCCAGCCTGAGCGCCAACGGCCAGACCAGACCTGCCTCGTCGGTGGCCGTCACCACCACTCGCCAGCCGCCCTCCACCTCGTAGACACTGGTGATGGCCGGGCTGCGGCCGAAGGCGGCGGCGGCGGTCAGCGCCTGGTCCACCAGGCCGGGTGGTGGGTCGTCGACCAGGGTTCCCAGCGACACCGCCGGTGGCCGTACCGGGTCCGCCACCACCGGTTCGGGCAAGTCCAGCACCGACGGGGCCGGGGCGGTCGCATCGACCGACACCGCCACCAGCCGCACCGGGAGGCGCCGGTGCAGACCCTCTCCGTCGACGGTCAGCACCCGAAACGCCACTACCACCCGCTGGGTCCCATCCGTACCCGCTTCCGTCTCCAGCGCCCTCGCCCATTCCACGTAGGACGCCACCGACCCGTCGCCTGCCTCCTGGTCGGGAAGGACGCCGGGCGGCAGAGATCGGCGCAGCTCGTCCAGCCACCCCGGCGATCGGTCTCGGGTGAAGTAGTCGGTGACGAACCATTCGGCTCGTGCGACTGCCGCCAACTGGGTGGCAGCCGGTAGGACCGCCATCAGATCGGCTTCGGTGTACAGGCTCGGGGCCGGAGCTGGCGCGGTGGGAAGGGTGGTCGGAAGCACCGGCCCGGTCGACGGCGGGGGCGGTTCCGGACGGGGCACCCAGACCGCCCGGGTCACCATCACCGCCAGCGCCGCCGCTCCCAGTGCCGCCGCCACGACGTAGCCGACCTTCCGTCCCGGCCCAGCGGGCGGCGACGGAGCCAGCGCTTCCCAGGGCACGTATTCGACCTCCTCCGACTCGGCCATGCCATACCCTCTCCGAAGGCGGGAAGCCTCGTCACCGTACGTGCGGGCACCGGCCGGGACAAGGGGGTCGTGGGCCCGGAGGGAGGCTCGGGAACGGTCCGACCGTCGACTAACGTTGGCCGGCCATGGCAACCAACCCCGACCCCAAGCCCGGCCGCTGGATCCTGCCGCTCGTGATCGTGGGCATGGTCGGTTTCACCTACCTGTTCGTCAACACGCTCGAGGGTCCCCCCGCCACCGGGAGCGGAACCGGCGACGGCACCGGCGCAACCAGCACCACCTCCACCGCCCCGGAGGACGGGACCGCCGCCACCACCACCACCACTCCCCTCGACCCCGCATTGCAGGACTATGTGGACGGCCTCGCCACCGACCGCACCCGCCTGGCCGAGATCAGCACCGAGATGGAGGCGGTCAACGAGGAGTGGGACGCCAAGGAGATCGAGTTCGTGGAAGCGAAGAACCGGCTGGAGGACCTGTCCGAGCAGGCGACCGCCTTCGCCGATGGGGTCGAGCTGCCCGGACCCCCCGCCGGCAACGCCGAGCTAGACGCCGCCCATCAGGCTCTGATCGCGGCTGCCCGCAAGATCTCGTCCACCACCGACGCCGTCCTGGCCGGCTTGCTCGCCCCGGACACGGGCGAACTACGGCGGGCGGCACTCGACGACTTTCGTACGGCGGTGGGCGAGTTCGTGTCGGCGCTCGAGTCGGCGGAGGCGGCCGCCGCCGCCGGCACCTCCAACGTCTGACCCGGGCCTTCCCGGTGGCGGCACCGGACCGCTACGCTCCGAACCATGACGGCCGTCGCTTGGCACGAGCGCCCCGCCCTGCGTGACCCGCTGGCGCTGATCGCTTTCGAGGGATGGGGCGACGCGGCGGATGCCGCCAGCGGAGCGGTCGCCTACGCGCTGGGGACCCTCCCGTCGGGTGAGCCGTTCGCCACCATCGACCCCGAGGAGTTCTTCGACTTCCAGGCCCGTCGACCCACCATCGACCTCCTCGAAGGACGCGCTCGCATCATCCAATGGCCGCAGACGGCGTTCTACGCCATACGGCTCGAAGACCAGCCCCGCGATCTGATCATCGGCCTAGGGGAAGAGCCCCATCTTCGGTGGCGGACCTTCTCCTCCCTCGTCCTCCAGATCCTCGAGGAGGCGGCCTGCGATGACGTGATCACCCTCGGAGCCTTCATCGGCCAGGTCGCCCACACGCTGCCGGTGCCGCTCATCGGGGTGAGCTCCGACCCCGACCTGGTGGAGAGACACCGGCTGCTCGCGTCCGACTACACGGGGCCGACCGGAATCGTCGGAGTGATCAACGACGCCCTGATCGGGTCGGGACGCCGGGCGGTCAGCCTGTGGGCTGCCACCCCCCACTACCTCGCCGCCAACGCCAACCCCGCCGCCATGCTGGCCCTGTTGGAGAAGGCGCTGGAAATCGGCGGCATCACCATGGAGACCAGCGGACTGGCGGCCGAAGCGGACGGCTTCCGCACGAAGGTGGATCGGGCCATACGGGAATCACCGGCCCTGGCCGCACGAGCAGACGACGAGGAGGCCGGGCCGGAGGCCGGGGGACGGCTGGTGGAGGAGATCGAGCGGTTCCTGCGCGACGGTGAGTGAACGGGGGACCGCAGTCTCCGTAGGATGGCGCGCATGATCTGGGAAACCCACCTGGGGTCGTTTCGGCTCGTCGCCATCGAGGACGGTTGGTTCTACCGCAGCCCGCTGGAGATGTTCCCCGCCTCGGACGAAGAGGAGTGGAACGCCCACCCGGACTACCTCCAGGATGGCATGTTGCGGGTCAGCATCGGCTGCTACCTGGTGAGCGGGCCGGACGGACACGTGATGGTGGACACCGGGGCCGGGCTGCAATCCAATCGCCTGCCCGACGGGACGGTCTCCGGCCGTATGTCGTCGGC
>JBFGJL010000150.1:0-4959 GCA_041577235.1 Acidimicrobiia bacterium
GGTGCCGGCGGTGGAGGTGCTCACCATGAACGGCCGGATCTTCGACCGCATCGTCGACCACGACCAGACCCATACCCTCGTGGACGTGATGCGGGAGAGCGAGTTCTACGGCATGCAGACCTTCGACCAGGCGATCCTCGACCTCTTCAAGAACGGGCAGATCGCCTTCAAGACGGCGGTGGCCAACGCCTCCAATCCCCACGACTTCCGGGTCAAGGTGGAGCAGCTGGGCCTGATGCCGGTGTGACCTCCCTGTTGTCGAGGTGAGAGGGGCCGCCCACCGGCGGCCCCTTTCCTATCCTGGGCCCATGATCCCCGACCGGCTCCTGTGGCTCGCCGAGCCCGATTCGCTCCCCGCCCAGCTGGGGGCCTTGTTCGGCGCCGCCGGCCGCCAGCTCTTCCTGGTGGGCGGCTCGCTGCGGGATGCGTTCCTTGGGCGGGAGCACGACGACCTCGATTTCGCCACCGACGCCCGGCCCGACGAGATCCAGGCGCTGGTGGCGGACTGGGCCGACGCCATCCACGGACTGGGGGCGACGTACGGAACCGTCGGCGTCGTCAAGGACGGCCACACCTTCGAGGTGACCACCTTCCGGCGCGAGGTCTATCGGGACGAGAGCCGCAAGCCCCACGTCCAGTTCTCCGACGACATCGAAACCGACCTCTCCCGGCGCGATTTCACGGTCAATGCGGTCGCTCTTCGCCTGCCCGATCTGGCTCCGGTCGACCCGTACGGAGGCTTGGCCGACCTGGCCCAAGGCGTGCTCCGGACCCCGCTGTCGCCCGAGGTCTCTTTCTCGGACGATCCCCTACGGATGCTCCGGCTCTACCGGTTCGTCGCCACCCTCGGATTCACCCCCGATCCGGAGGCGGAGGCAGCGGTGCGGGCGATGGGCAGCCGACTCGAGATCGTGTCGGCCGAGCGCATCCGCGACGAGTTCTCCAAGCTGATCGTCGCCCCCGACCCCACCGAGGCACTGTGGGCTCTGGTCGACTCGGGGCTGGCCGCCCGGTTCCTCCCCGAGCTGGTCGAACTGCGCATGCAACAGGACCCGCATCAGCGCCACAAGGACGTGCTGGCCCACACGGTGGCGGTGGTGGCCAAGACCTCCCCCCGCCTGGTGCTACGACTGGCCGCCCTGCTGCACGACATCGGCAAGCCGGCGACTCGCACCTTCGGTCCGCAGGGGGTGGCGTTCCATCATCACGAGGTGGTGGGAGCCCGCATGGCCCGAGAGCGGCTCCGGGCCCTCCGCTATCCCCGCCAGGTGGTGGAAGACGTCGGCAACCTGGTGTTCCTCCATCTTCGCCCCCACACGTTCAAGATGGGCTGGACCGACTCGGCGGTGCGGCGCTATGTGCGGGACGCCGGGAGACTGCTGGAGGACCTGAACGAGCTGGTGCGATGCGACGTCACCACCCGCGACCCCCGGCGGGCCAACGCCATCCAGCGCCGGATCGACGAGCTGGAGGAGCGGATCGCCGACCTCGCCGCCCGCGAGGAGCTGGCCCGGCTGCGGCCTCCGATCGACGGCAACGAGGTCATGGGTTACCTGGGAATCGCCCCCGGGCCGACGGTGGGTGAGATCATGCGACTGCTGCTCGAGCATCGGATCGAACAGGGTCCGTACCCGCCGCACGAGGCGTACCAGATGACGCGGAAATGGGCGCTCGAGCAGGGCTGGGACGATCCCGGGGATCCTCCGGCATGAGGGTCGGGACCGCGACCAGGCTGGTGCCGGCGATGGTGGTGTGGCTGCTGCTCTCCGCCTGTACCGGCGGCCGGGGGGATGCCCGCAGGTCCGGGGATGCCGCCACCACCGCGGCCACCGCCCCCGTCACCATGCCGGCCACGACGACGACCGCGGCCGCCGTCGTGGGAGAGGCAGGGGGACCCGGTCTCGGCGACTCCTACTTCCCCGACCTCGGGAACGGCGGCTACGACGTGGACCGCTACCGCCTCGAGCTCGAGTTCGACGTCGACACCGGCCATCTCCTCGGCACCGCCACGATCACCGCCACCGCCCAGCAGGCGCTCAGTACGTTCAACCTGGACCTGGCCGGGCTGGAGGTGGCAGGAGTGCGGGTCGACGACGCCCCGGCCCGCTTCGATCGGGCGGGAGCCGAGCTGACGGTCACCCCCGCCCGGCCGCTGGCCGATGGGGCCGACTTCCGGGTCGAGGTGGTCTACGGGGGAGTCCCCAGGCCGATCCGCTCTCAGCTGCTGGGCGGTGCCCTGGGCTGGCACGCCGCCGACGACGGAGCCTTCGTCATGGGAGAACCGCAGGGGGCCGCCACCTGGTTCCCCGGCAACGATCACCCCTCCGACAAGGCCACCTTCAGCCTGGAGATGACGGTCCCCGCTCCCTTCGTGGTGGCGGCGAGCGGGGTCCCGGCCGGCGAGATGCAGGCGGGGGATCGCATCACCTACCGGTGGGAGGTGGACCGTCCGATACCCACCTATGCCATGGGGCTGGGGATCGGTCTCTTCGAGGTGGTGGAGCAGTCCGGACCGATTCCGATCGTCAACTACTTCGACCCCGACGTCCCCGCTTCCTCCCGTCGGATCTTCGACCGGCAGCCGGAGATGGTGGCCTGGTTCTCCGAGCTGTTCGGCCCATATCCCTACCAGCGATACGGGGCACTGGTGGTCGACGACGACCAGCCGGCGGCCGCGCTGGAGACGCAGTCGCTTGCGACCTACAGCCGCCCGTCGCTCCGGCTGGGCGAGGCGGTGGTCGCCCACGAGCTGGTCCACCAGTGGTTCGCCAACAGCGTGACCATCGATCGCTGGCAGGACATCTGGCTCCACGAGGGATTCGCCACCTACGGTCAGTGGCTGTGGGCCGAGCAGGCCGATGGGCCGGGCAGCCTGGAGGGGGAGGTGCGACGCGCCTACGACGTCGTGAGCGGGCGGGCCGCTCTCGACCAGGGGGTGCCGGTCGAGGAGATCGCCCGCGAGCTCCCGACCATCTTCCCTCCGCCCGGCGACCCCGGACCGCATGAGGTCTTCAACACGTCCGTCTACTGGCGGGGGGCGCTCACCCTGCACGCCCTCCGCCTCGAAGTGGGGGATGACACCTTCTTCCGGATCCTGCGCAGCTACGCCGACCGATTCGCCGACGCCAACGCCGACACCGGCGATTTCGTCGAGCTGGCCTCGGAGCTGGCCGGGCAGGACCTGACCGGGTTGTTCGACCGCTGGCTGTACGACCCGATCGTGCCCGCCTTGCCCGCGCTGGGTCTGGAGCCCATCGCCACCCCCTCTTGACCAGTTATGCGCATATGCGTATAGTCGCCCCTCTTCGTCCAGGAGGGGCATGGGACAGCAGGCGGGCGTCTTCGGTGCCTCCGGCTTTGCCGGGGGCGAGCTGGTGCGACTCCTCGACGGCCATCCCCAGCTGGAGCTGGTGCACCTGGGCGCCCATCGGCAGGAAGGCGAGCGGCTGGGAGCGGTACACCCCCAGCTCGGCGGAGCCGAGCGCCGCTTCGGTTCGGTGGCGAGCGAGGCGGCTCCCCCCCTCGATGTTGCCTTCCTGGCCCTGCCGCACGGCTCGTCGGCCCGGCTGGGGTCGGAGCTGGCCCAGACCGGTACGGCGGTGGTCGACCTGGGCAGCGACTTCCGGTTCGACACTCCCGCCCGCTACCGCGCCGCCTACGGGGACGGGCATCCCCTCTCCGAGGAGTTGGCGAGCTGGGCCTACGGGTTGCCCGAGCTGTACCCGCTGGGCGGCAGCCGCCGGGTGGCGGTGCCAGGCTGTTACCCGACCGCCGCCCTGCTGGCGGCGGCACCGCTGCTGCGGGCAGGTCTGATCGAGCCGGACGGCATCGTGATCGACGCCCTGTCGGGGGTGTCGGGGGCGGGTCGCTCCTTGCGCGAGGACCTGCTCTTCACCGCCGTCGACCAAGGAGTGCTGGGCTACGGGGTGGGCTCCCACCGCCACCGGCCCGAGATCGAGATGGGTCTGGAGATGGCGGCGGGAGGAGTGGAGGCGCGGGTGACCTTCACCCCCCATCTGGTGCCGATGCAGCGGGGACTGCTGGCAACGGTCACCGCTCGCCCGGCCGGATCGCTCGACCGAGCCCGCCTGCTGGCGGCGCTGGAGGAGGCCTATGAGGGATGCCCGTTCGTGCAGGTGACCGACCGGCCCCCCCAGACCCGCTGGGTGGTGGGCAGCAACCGGGCGCTCGTCACCGCCTTCGCCGATCTGCACGCCGGGACGGTGGTGGCGATGGGCGCCATCGACAACCTGGGGAAAGGGGCGGCGGGCCAGGCCGTGCAATGCGCCAATCTGGTACTGGGATTCGAGGAGACCGCCGGCCTGCTTCAGACCGGGTGGATGCCATGAGCGTGGTGGCTGCCGACGGCTTCGCCGCCGCCGGGGTGGGGGCGGGCCTCAAAGCCCACGGGGCGCTCGACCTGGCGGTGGTGGCGGCGCCCCGGCCGGTGGCGGCCGCCGCCCTCTTCACCACCAGTGCCGCCCCCGCCGCCCCGGTGGTGATATCCCGCCGTCACCTCGAGCGGGGACCCGTCCGGGCGGTGGTGCTCAACGCCGGCTGCGCCAACGCCGGCACCGGATCGGCCGGCCTGGCCGCCGCCCAGGAGGTGGCCGCAGCAGCCGCCGGCCGGCTGGGAGGACAGGCGGAGCAGATCCTGCTCGGCTCGACCGGGCCGATCGGGCCGCCGCTGCCGGTGGGGTCGGTCGTCGAAGGCTTGGGTCGGGCGGTCGCCTCTCTCGGCTCCGGCCCGGAGGCCGGTCGACGGGCGGCGGAGGCGATCATGACCACGGACACCGTCCCCAAGCTGGTCGAGGTGGGAGGGACCGGGTACACGGTCGGAGGCATGGCCAAGGGGGCGGGCATGGTGAGGCCGGAACTGGCCACCATGCTGGCGGTGCTCACCTCCGACGCCCGGGTGCCGCCCCGGCAGCTGCAGGAGGCTCTCCGGGCGGCGGCCGA
>JBFGJL010000151.1:0-4949 GCA_041577235.1 Acidimicrobiia bacterium
CCGGCCAGATCGTCGAGCGAGCGGCCGGGCACTCCGGCGAACGAGGCGCGGGCGGCGAAGGCGTGGTGTTGGGCCGAGCCGAATGGGTCGCTCATCGGATCTGATTCGAGCGCGTCCCATTCGGCTCGGGGCCCGTGGCCCCGGCCGGGCACTCGCCTCCCGGCCGGAGGTCGTTCAGCGACCGCAGTGCGGCTTGTGCCCCTTGTCCGGACAGGTGGGGGCGATGGGTGTGCCTTCCATCCTCAGCGCGTCGATGTAGTGGCCGTTGCCGACGCCTCCCCCGATGTACTCGATCGTGAGAGTGTGGTCACCGGCTGGGACCGCCTCCAGCTCGACCAGCAGGGTGGTGGGGGCGTTCTCCTCGATGGCGAGCTCTCCGACCAGCACGCCGTCGAGGTAGGCGAGGTCGGTCTCCGAGCCGTAGCGTCCGTACTCGAGCGTGAGGTCGAGAGTGCGGCACTGGGTCCAGCTGATTGCCACCGCCGTGGCGGCGTCAGTGGGCAGGCGGCCATCGCCGACCACGGTGCTCATGTTTCCCGGCGCCAGGTAGCCGGGGAAGTCGGGGGTCAGGTCGATCCCGGTGGCGGTGTACTCGAACAGATCCCAGTGGGAATCCGTGGCCGGGTATTCCCCCGCCCCGAACCCGGTATCGCCCTCGAAGGTTCCGATCTGCCAGACCGTCAGGTCGGCGTCGGGTTTCAGACACGGTCTCTTCTCGCCGCCGGCTTGGGCGGCACCGGGCAACGTCAACACGGCTGCGGCCGTGAGCGCCATCAAGACCAGGATGGTCCTCCCCAGTCGCCTTCGGCGGCCGGAATGGCCCAATAAAGGCATAGTGGTCCCCTTTCCTCCATCCCGATCGACGTGACCGGGCGTACCGCCAACCTAACCCTTTCGCACGGCACCATGTCACGGAGCGCGAAAAAGGCTGGGCGGGGGCGGCTGGCGAGGCCGCCGGCGCCCTCGTCCGCTGCTCAGGCGGGCTCGAAACGGGCGGTGAAGTGGCGGAGCCAGGACGCCTGCTCGACGATGCGAAACCCGCTCAGGCTGGAGCTGTGGGCCGCCACCGAGGCCACCACCTCTCCGACATAGTCGATGTGGCTCTGGGTGTAGGTACGCCGCGGCACCGCCAGCCGGACCAGCTCCATGGCGGCCGGAAGCTCGGTGCCGTCCGGCTGCGGCTTCCCGAACATCACCGATCCGATCTCCACCCCGCGGACCCCACCGTCCAGGTAGAGGGCGCAGGCCAGTGACTGGGCCGGATATCGGTTCGGGGGGATGTGGGGGAGGAGGGCGGCGGCGTCCAGGTAGACGGCATGTCCACCGGGGGGCCGCACGATCGGGACCCCGGCCCGGGCCACCTTCTCGGCAAGGTATTCGGTGGACCGGATCCGGTAGCGCAGGTACTCCTCTTCCAGCGCCTCCTCCATGCCGCGGGCGATCGCCTCCAGGTCGTAGCCGGCCAGCCCGCCGTAGGTGGGGAACCCCTCGGTGAGGATCAGCAGGGCCCGGCAACGTTGGGCCAGGTCTGTGTCCCGCATGGCGAGAAAGCCCCCGATGTTGGCCAGTCCGTCCTTCTTGGCCGACATCGTGCAGCCGTCGGCCAGCGCAAACATCTCGGCGGCGATGGCGCGGGGGCTCAGCTCGGCATAGCCCGGTTCCCGCATCTTGATGAACCAGGCGTTCTCGGCGAAGCGACAGGCGTCCAAGAACAGCGGCACCCGATGACTGTCGCAGACCTCTCGCACCGCTCGCAGGTTGGCCAGCGACACCGGCTGACCGCCCCCCGAGTTGTTGGTCACCGTCATCATCACCAACGGGACCCGTTCGGCGCCCACGTCGCCGATCGCCTTGTCCAGTGCCTCTACGTCCATGTTGCCCTTGAACGGATGCTCGGCGGCCGGGTCGCGTCCCTCGGCGATGACCAGGTCGAGCGCCTCCGCCCCCTGGTATTCCACGTTGGCCCGAGTCGTGTCGAAGTGGGTGTTGTTCGGCACCACATGGCCGGGTCCGAGCAGCACCGAGAAGAGGATGCGCTCGGCGGCGCGACCTTGGTGGGTGGGAATGATCTCGTCGAAGCCGGTGATCCCTTCCACCGCCTCCCGAAACCGGTAGAAGGACCGGCTCCCGGCGTAGGACTCGTCGCCCATCATCATCCCCGCCCACTGACGCGTCGACATGGCGCCGGTCCCCGAGTCGGTGAGCAGGTCGATGATCACGTCGTCGGCGTGGAGTCCGAACAGGTTGTAGCCGACCGATTCCAGCGCCTGCCTCCGCCGGGCAGGGTCGGGGAAGTCGATCGGTTCGACCGTGTGGATGCGAAACGGCTCGATGATCGTTCGATAGGGCATGGCGGCTCCCGCAGTGGTCTGGGTCGAGTCTGGATCTCGGACCGGTGGTTCTGCCTGGGGCCGTGATTCCCGAAGTCGAGGGCCAACCGGCCCGTTGCCAGACCGACCGTTTGGGGCTCTCCCGTCTCCACCGCCGGGCCCGGTCGTCTAGGTTCAGGGGCGGGGATGGGCGTGTGGCCGTCCCGGGCAAGAGACAGGGGGTGACTCTCGATGTCCACGTATGTGCACGGGCTTCGCGCCCGAATCGTAGTGCTGGTGATGACCTTGGTGGCCGTGATGGCGGCTCCGGCTGCGGCCGGGCAGCAGCAGACCGTCCGTTTCGCCAGCTTCAACGCCTCGCTCAACAGGTTCAACGCCGGTGACCTAGCCAACGACCTCTCCACGCCGAACAACGCCCAAGCGGCGGCGGTGGCGGAGATCATCCAGCGGGTCCGGCCCGACGTCCTGTTGATCAACGAGTTCGACTTCGATCCGGTGGCGGTGGGGCTGTTCCAACAGAACTACCTGTCCGTTCCCCACAATGGGGCGAAACCGATCGTGTACCCGCACACGTTCATCGCTCCGTCCAACACGGGGATCCCTTCGGGCTTCGACCTCGACAACAACGGATCGGTGGGGGGGCCGAACGACGCCTTCGGGTTCGGGTTCTTCCCCGGTCAGTTCGGGATGGTGGTGTACTCGATGTATCCGATCGAGACGTCCCGGACGTTCCAGAACTTCTTGTGGAAGGACATGCCCGGGGCGATGCTTCCCGACGACCCCAACCAGGTCGGGCCGGCCGACTGGTACTCGCCCGACGAGCTGAACGTTTTCCGCCTGTCGTCCAAGAGCCATTGGGATCTCGGCATCCGGATCGGCAAGAAGGTGGTGCACTTCCTGGTGAGCCACCCCACCCCGCCCGTGTTCGACGGTCCCGAGGACCGCAACGGCACCCGCAATCACGACGAGATCCGGTTCTGGGCCGACTATGTGTCGCCCGGACAGGCCGGCTACATCTACGACGACGCCGGGGTGGCCGGCGGCCTCAAGCCGGGCGACCTGTTCGTGATCGCCGGTGACCAGAACGCCGATCCCCTCGACGGCGACAGTGTCCCGGGGGCGATCCAGCAGCTCCTCGACCATCCGCTGGTCAACACCAAGGTGACCCCAGCCAGCGCCGGAGGGGCCGAGCAGGCCTTCCTGCAGGGCTCGAGCAACCTGACCCATCTGGGCGATCCGGCCTTCGACACCGCCGACTTCGGGGAGGCCCCGTTCGGGCCGGGCAACCTGAGGGTCGACTACGTGCTGCCCCGCAAGACCCTCCAGATCGCCCAGGCGGGTGTGTTCTGGCCGGTCACCTCTGATCCGCTGTTCGGGCTGGTTGGGGTCTTCCCCTTCCCCAGCTCCGACCACCGGGCGGTCTGGGTCGACGTGCAGGTGCCGACAGTGTGACCGCACGCGGCTCTGGGTGCAGGGGAGAGGGTTGAGTAGGCTGCGCTGCGAGACGACGCGGGAGGCGCTCACTTGAAGGTGGCGGCGCTGCGCCCTCCTCGGCTGAGGACCACCGAAACCGAGGCCGAGGAGCGGCGGGTCACCTGGACGGAGCTGTTCTACGACCTGGTGTTCGTGGTCGCCGTGGCCGGCATCGGGGAGCGGCTCCTGCACGATTCCTCCCTGACCGGGTTGCTGGCGTTCATAGGCCTGTACGTGCCGGTGTGGTGGGCGTGGGCCGGGTTCACCTTCTACGCCGATCGCTACGACACCGACGACCTGGGCCATCGCCTGCTGGCCGTCACCCAGATGGTGGCCATCGCTTTCATGGCGGCCAGCATCTCCGGCGACGAGACCGGATCCAGTACCGCCTTCGCGCTCGCCTACATCGCCGCCCGGCTGATCCTGATCGTCATGTACCTGCGGGCGCGGCATCACGTCACGGAGACCCGGGGCCTCGTCACCGGATACACCCGGGGGATGTCGGCGGCGGTCCTGGTGTGGCTCATCTCGGTGTTCACCCCGCCCCCGGTTCGGTTCGTGCTGTGGGCGATCGGTCTCGCGATCGACTTCTACACGCCGTACGCACTCCGGAACGTGCAGGCCAAGGTTCCGCTCGACGTGGCCCATCTTCCCGAGCGGTTCGGACTCTTCACGATCCTGGTGCTGGGCGAGTCGATCGCGGCGGTGGTGGCCGGGCTCAGCCATCTCGGCTGGACTGTGCGGGGCACCACCACCGGCGCCCTCGCCGTCCTGCTGGCCACCGCCCTCTGGTGGGTCTACTTCGACAACCTCGACGGCAGCGTGGTCCGCCGGCGGGCGGACCAGAAGAAGGCCTGGAAGCCCACGGTGTGGATCTACAGCCACCTCCCGCTCGTGATCGCCATGACCGCCACCGCCATCGGTCTCGAGCACGTGGTGGCAGCCGAGCCCGGCCATGCCTTGCCCGCCTTCGACCGGTGGCTCTTGATCGGCGGGGTGGGGGTGGCCCTCGCCATGTTGTCGGTGATCGAGATCGCAACCGAGTCCAACATCGGCACCAGGCCGCGGGCCGCCATCGTCCGGCTGCGCCTGGCCGGGGCGCTGCTGGCGCTGTTGGTCGGCCTGATCGGCGGAGCGGTGTCGACC
>JBFGJL010000152.1:0-4924 GCA_041577235.1 Acidimicrobiia bacterium
GCCGCCAGCGCGGCGCCCGCTGGCGGTACGCCCTCTTCCGCCTCCAGGGACCGGGAAGCGGAGGCCCGCCCGCCCCGGTCGTCCGGCCGGTCGGCCTTGCCTTCCCCCACGCTCTGTGGTCAAATGAACACAGAGAGCGCGTACAGTGCTCCGGCCGGTGAACGGCACCGAGACGGTTGGGAGGCGTGTGATCGTGAGATCGCCGCAGTTCAGGTTCGCAGCGCTGCTGACGGCCTTGCTCGTCATCAGCGGTCTGGCCATGCCGCTCACTCACACCGGCTCGGGCCATGGTGCGAGTCCTGCGGTCGGGCTCCAGCCGGGTGCCACCCGGGCCTGGCTCGACGACGATTTCGAGGAACTCGAGGACGGCTACGACCCCGAAACCGATCCAACCTCCCTCTTCAACGTGGCCAGAGCCATCGGTCTGAACCCCAGCCATCCCACCGGAGCCGGGGTCGACATCGCTCTGATCGACACCGGCATCGTCGACGTTCCGGGCCTGGCGAACAGCAGAGTCGTCCGCGGCCCCGACTTCTCCTTCGAAGACGCCCATCCCCGCTTCCGCGCGCTCGACACCAACGGTCACGGCACCCATCTGGCCGGAATCCTGGTGGCAACCGACGCCGATTGGCCGACGCGACCGGACCGAACACCCCAGCGGGCGCTGGGGATCGCTCCCGATGCCCGCTTGGTCAGCATCAAGGTCGGCGTCGCCGACGGCGGAGCGGATGTCAGCCAGGTCATCGCCGCCATCAACTGGGTGATCGCCAACCGCCGGGCCGCCGGTCTCGATATCCGCATCATCAGTCTCGCCTACGGTACCGACGCCAGCCAGGACCGCCTGGCCGATCCCTTCGCCCATGCCGTCGAACGGGCGTGGCGAGCCGGGATCGTGGTGGTGGTGGCAGGTGGCAACGACGGGACGGGTCGGGCTCTGCGCAGCCCGGCCGTCGACCCGTTTGTGATCGCGGTCGGAGCCGGCCACAGCGACGACGAGGGCAAGGCGGAGCTCGAGTCGTTCAGCAACCTGGGGAACTCGCAGCGGCAGCTCGACATTCTCGCCCCCGGGCGCTCGATCGTCAGTCTGCGCAACCCGGGTTCGTATTCCGACGCCTACAACGGTCGGGGTCGGGTCGACCAGGATCTGGTGCGCGGCACCGGCAGCTCCCAGGCAACGGCGGTCGTCGCCGCGGCTGCTGCCCTCCTCCTCGAGCAGCGACCTGCTCTCACACCCGACCAGGTCAAGGGGATCCTGGTCAAGAGCGCCTCCGGCGAGACATCGCCTGGGTTCTTGAACGTCGACAAGGCGCTGGCCGCCAAGCTTCCCAAGAAGGGGCAGCGCTGGGCGCCCTCGGTAGGACTCGGTTCGATCGATCTGGCACGAGGCTCGGTCCGCGTGGCCGATCCCGGTGGGACGCTCGACGGTGAGACCGACATCTTCGGGAACAACTGGAGCGCCACCGCCTGGGCGACGGACGCGTGGACAGACAACCGGTGGACGGGCTCGCGGTGGGCCGGCGACATGTGGGTGGGGCGCTCCTGGTCAGATCGCGTCTGGTCCGACACCAGCTGGTCGGGGAACGAGTGGTCGGGGAACGAGTGGTCGGGCAACGAGTGGGCCACCGCCGGCTGGTCGGGGAACGAGTGGTCGGGGAACGAGTGGTCGGGGAACGAGTGGTCGGGCAACGAGTGGTCGGGCAACCAGTGGTCCATCGCCGCCTGGTCGACGGGAAGCTGGGGGTCGCGGCCGTGACTGTCGGTCGCACCGCCCGACCGAAGGCCGGCGGCAGTTCGGCGGCGGTCTCCTCCCTGATCGGGTTGATGGCCGTGGTCGGAGGGGTCCTCCACCTGTCCCTTGTTCGTACGCTGACCCCGCTGGCGGCGCCGGTCTCGGTGGACTGGTGGGTGCTGGCGGCCGGCTTCTTCGCCGCCGGGGTCCTGGTCGCCCACGTGACGGTGCGGAGCGAGAGCCACACGGTGACACTGGTCGAAGTTCCGCTCGTCATTGGGTTGGCGCTGTCGTCCCCCACCGCCCTGCTGGCGGGCCGCCTGGCGGGATCGACCCTCGCCCAGGTGCTCCATCGGCGTCTCCCGGCCCGAAAGGTCGCGTTCAACCTCTCCCTCGCCTACGTGGAGACGGTGATCGCCATCGTCGTCTACCGGGCGATTCTGGGTGCGGGCGTGCCCCCCCGGTCGATCGGGCTGATCGGCGTCTTGGGGGCTGTTGTCGCCATGCAGACGGTCGGACTCGGAGCCATGCGAACCGTTCTCGATCTGACCGATGGATCCCGTCCGCCCGGCTGGGCGACCCTCGTCTCGACTGCCAGCGCCGTCGCGGCGGGGCTGGTCGGATACATCGGAGCGGCGCTGCTCTGGGAGGACCGCCGCCTGGCGGTGGTGATCGTGGCCTTAGGCGCTCTTCTCTGGTTGGGTCTCGCCGGCACCGTGCGGACCCGACTGCGGACGGCCGCCTTGGAACAAGTGGGCACGCTGGGTGGGGCGATCGCAGGTCTCGACCGGGTCGGCGTCGCCGGCCAGGCGCTGACTCGGGCGCGCTCCAGCCTCAACGCCGAGGGTGCCGAGCTGGTGATCATCGACGGCAACGGCGGTGGGGAGCGCTTCCAGCTGGACGCCGACGGGAGATTGATAAGGATCGCGCTCGACGAAGCCACCGTGCGGCTGCTTCCCCGCTCGACTACCGACCCCGTGGCCACTCATCGCTACCTCAGCCACCGGGGCTATCGCGACGGGATGGTGGCGGTCATTCCCGGCGCCGACGGAGGACCCAAGGGAATGGTGGCCGCTTTCAACCGCCTCGGTCCCCACCCCCGTTTCCGGCCAGGCGACGCCGACCTGCTGGAGTCGATTGCCGCCCAGACCGGGCTGGCCTTGCGATGACGCGGCGCCGCCCTGGCGGAGCCCACCGAGCACGCCCGGATCACACCCTCGGACAGCAAGCGGCTCGGCTGGTCCGGCGGCTTCGGCCGCTGGTCCGCGGCCGGGCCGTCTGGCTTCTCACTCTGCTGATGGTGGCCGGTGCTGCGGTCATCCACCGGATGTGGGTCCCGACCGACCCTCTTCCCGATCGACCCGTCGCCATCTCATGGTGGATGCTGGCGATCGGCTTCCTGCTGAGCGGCGTGTTCGTGGTTCACCTGCCGGTGCGAAAGGACGCCCACTCGCTCTCGCTCAGCGAAGTCCTCATGGTTCTGGGCCTCGCCCTGGCGACGCCGGCAGGGTTGATCGTGGGCCGTCTCGGCGGATCCGCCACCGCCCTGGTCCTTCATCGGCGGCAGCGTCCCACCAAGCTGGCTTTCAACCTGGCCCTCGCCTACCTGGAGACGACCGCCGCCATCGCCGCCTATCGCCGGCTGCTCGGCGGTGCCACGCCGGCGGGTCCGGGCGGATGGTGGGCGACGTTCGCCGCCGTCGGCATCGCCGTGGTCGTTGGGCTGGGAATGGTGACCTGGGTCATCGCCCTCCACGACCGGCGTCGTAGCCTTCAGGAGGTACTCCGATCGTTGGCGGCGGGTGGGGCCGTCAGCCTCGGGGCCGGGCTGATCGGCCTCGTGTATCTGCTGCTCGTCTGGGCCGACCCTCGAAATGGGATCATCCTGACGGTGCTCACTCCGCTGGTCTATGGGGCGGTGGCCGCCTTCAGCGGGCTCGCCAAACAGCATCGGGATCTGCAGGCGGTCTACGACTTCGCCCGCGAGATCCACCGCCCGCTCATGGTGGAGGAGATGGTCACCACCACTCTCGATCAGGTTCGGCGCCTCCTGCGGGCGGAGCTGGCCGACGTGGTGATGTTTCGGGAGGGTTCGGCCGATATCGCCGACCGGACGTCGATCGGCTCCGACGGGACGGTGCGCAACGCCGAGCTGGACAAGTCCGACGCCCGGGACTTGGCCAGGCTGTTGCTCGCCAACCCGGTCGAACGAGTGTTCTCGCCCGCCCGCGGCCCCGAGCGCCTCCGGGTCCACTACGCCCGGGTGGGCTTCGACAACGGCATCGTCGCTCCGGTGAGCGGGCCCGGCGGTATCACCGCCATCCTGGCGGCCGGGAATCGGCTCGGCCCCGTGCAGACATTCGACCGTGATGACCTCCGCCTGCTGGAGGTTCTCGCCAAGCAGTTCAGCGACACGATGGCGCGGGGAAGGCTGGTCCGACTCCTCCAGGAGGAGGCGGCAGAGCGCGAACGACAGGCGGCGAATCTGATCCGGTCCAAGGACGAGTTCCTCGCCTCCGTCTCCCACGAGCTGCGAACGCCCCTCACCGCCGTCCACGCCGGAGCAGAGTTGCTGCGGGAGCAGCTGCATCAGCTCGAGCAGTCCGAGGTGGTCGAGCTGGTCGAATGCGTCGCCCGGGAGAGCGGCGAGATGGCCGACATCATCGAAGACCTGCTCGTGGCCGCCCGCGCCGATATCGGCAACCTCACCATCAAGATGCAGCGGATCGACCTCCAGGCCGAGATCGAGGGGACGCTGGCGTCCGTTCGGAACCTCGTTGGAGCGCAACACATCCGGACCCGACTCCGGGCGGGTACGGCGCAGGCCGATCCGCTGCGGTTCAGGCAGATCATGCGCAACCTGCTCACCAACGCCCTCCGATACGGCGGCACCGACATCGAGATCTACACCGAACACCGGGACGGGCAATGGGCCGTGATCGTGTCGGACGACGGTCCGGGCATTCCTCGCGAGTCCCGTGAGGCGATCTTCGTGTCCTATCAGCGAGCCCATCAGGTCAAGGGGGTGACGGGTTCGGTGGGTCTGGGGCTCACGGTGGCGCGCCGGCTCGCCGAGCTGATGGGTGGCTCGCTCGGCTACCGGCACCAGCTGGGGCGGTCGAGCTTCGAGCTGAGACTCAACGCCGCCTCGACCTCGACCAGCCGACACCTGCGGGCCGTGTCCTGAGGCACCGA
>JBFGJL010000153.1:0-4877 GCA_041577235.1 Acidimicrobiia bacterium
GGTTGGCGCAGCCCGGCTGGCCCGGGTGACCGGAGCCCGCCGTGGCCGGCGGGCGGCGGCCGCCTACCGGGCGGAGCTGGCCGAGGCGATCGGACGACATCTCGACCGGCGGATAGGGGTGCCGCTGCGGACGCTGGTTCGGTCCCGGGCTGAGCTGGCGGGGGCGCTCACCGAGTTGGGGCTTGCCGCCGCCCAGCTGCAACGGTCGGGCTAGCCAAAGCCACCAACCGGAAGCGGCTCGCCCCTACCCTGCCACCATGGTCGAGACGATCACCGGGGCGATCGCCGAGGCGGGAGCCCAGATCGGCAAGAGCCTGGTGGTGGTCCTGCTCGGCGTCGTGGCCTGGTGGGTGTTCCGGCGGGTAGGGCGTCGCGCCGTCGACCGGGTGGGGCGAGGTGAGGACCTGGACGCCCTCGAACGCCGTCAGCGGGCGGAGACCCTGTGGTCCGCCTCCCGCCGGGTGGTGGCCATTGCGCTTGGGCTGACGGTGGTGCTGACCCTGGCCGTGGTGTGGGGCATCCCCATCGCTCCGCTTCTGGCCGTGGGCTCGGCGGTGGGGGTGGCGGTCGGTTTCGGCGCCCAGAGCCTGGTCAAAGACGTCATCGCCGGTTTCTTCATCCTGGCCGAGGATCAGTTCGGGATCGGAGACGTCATTGCGATCGCCGGGGTCAGCGGCAAGGTCGAGGAGATCCGGCTGCGGGTGACCGTGCTGAGAGACTTCGAGGGCAACCGTCATTATGTCCCCAACGGCGTGATCGACGTCACCTCCAACCTCACCCAGGAGTTCTCGATGGTGGTGATGGACATCGGCATCGCCTACCGGGAGGCGATCGACCGGGCCCTGGAGGTCCTGGCCGAGGTGCTGGCCGAGGTGCAGGCCGACCCGGACTGGGCGTCTTTATTGATCGAGCCACCGGAGTTGCTGGGAGTGGAGGCCCTGGGCGACTCGGCCGTGGTGCTGCGCGCCTCGATGAAGGTGGCGCCGGCCGAGCGGCTCCGGCTGCGGCGGGAGACGCTCCGGCGGGTGAAGAACCGCTTCGACGCCGAGGACATCGAGATCGCCTTCCCCCACCTCACGGTCTATTTCGGAGAAGGCGTTCCCTCCGCGTGATCCGGCCGCCAGGCGCGCTGAAGCCGGTACGCTTCAGTTCGCCGGGAGCCGAGCCCGGCAGGCTACGGGCCGATCACCAACTCGACGGAGCTTCGACCACATGACAGAGTGGCGGGACTGGGCCGCCTGGCGGAAGATCGTTGCGGTGGCGAACGACCGGGTGGGAAGCGCTGCCGCGGTAGCGGCCGAGGCCGCCCGGGCGGTGGAGGCATTCGCCCGCACGGTGGCAGCGGTGGGGCGGGACGCCTTCCCCGATGCCGTGCTCGACGCGGTCGACCTCCTGCACCAACGGCAGGCGGCCATGGCGCCGATCACCAACCTCCGCAACCTCGTGTACCTCGCCTCCCGGGACGACCCGGAAACGGTGGTGGCGGCCCTGGTCGAGTTCGGCGATCGGCTGGCGGCCTCCACCGAGCGGTTGAGCAAGGTCGGTTCCGACCTGATCCAGGACGGTGCCACCATCCTGGTCCACTCCCACTCCAGTTCGGTGCAGGCCCTGCTCGAGACGGCGGGCGCCACCCGCAGCTTCCGGGTCTGTTGCACCGAGTCGCTCCCCACCGGTGAAGGGATCGAGATGGCCAGCGAGCTGGCCTCGCTCGGCTTCGAGGTGGAGTTGGTGCCGGACGATTCGGTCGTCGAGCTGCTGGGAGGGATCGATCTGGTCCTGGCCGGCGCCGACGCCCTCGGACCCGACCGGGTGATCAACAAGAGCGGGACGGCCGAGCTGGCCCGGGAGGCGCACCGGGCGGGGGTGCCGTTCTTCCTGGTCGCGTCCACCGACAAGGCCCTCCCGGCCGCCCTGTTCGAGATGGCCGTCCACCGGTCGGCCAGGTCGGGCCTGTCGGAGGTGGTCGCCCTGTCGGAGCTGAAGGGGGTGATCACCGAGCTGGGCGTGCTCGAACCGGCCGAGATCGGCCGCCTCGCCGCCGACCGGAACGTCGCCCCCGAACTGGGCTGATCTCAGGTTCGGTGGAGGCTCCGCCTGGGTCGCGGTCCCAGCGGAGCCGGGGCCAGCACCGACAGCGCCCGGGGAACGTGGCTGGCCACCAGCTTGGTCACCTCGCCCAGAGCCTCACCATCTGCCTGTACCGCCGTGGGAGGCTCCGCATGGACGGTGAAGTGCTCGACCCCGGTCCACACCTGCATGCCCGGAACCCGATCGAGCCGCCGCCGCACGGCTGCCAACACGATGGCCGGCACCCTCGCCAGGTTCAGATGTTCCACCACCAGCACCGCCAGCGAGGCGGGGGCCTCGGGAGCGATGCTGAGGGGTACCCATCCGAAGTAGGTGTAGGGCTCGTGGACCTGGAAGAGAACCGCAACCGCCTCGGCCTGGCGGTCGCCGTCGGACACTTGCAGTGTGGCGGGACGGCGCCGGTATTCCCGGGCAACCACCGTCAAGGCGGTGCGCAGGTAGTGGACACTCCCGAAGCGGTACTTCCGGTACGGTTCCAGCTCGGCGAGGGCGACGATGTCGGCGTCGAGCCCAGCCCCGGCCGAGAAGGCGGCGTAGGTGTCCAGGTCGGCCTCCCGACCGGAGCCGCGCAGGTGACAGAGGGGGAGCCGGCGGGGGTGGGGTTGGGCGGCGACATAGTGGGCGGCGGCGACGGGATCGCTCGGTAGGTTGAGCAGACGGGCGAGCACGTTGGTGGTGCCCACCGGGATGAGGGCGAGGGAGGTCTCCGACCCGGCCAGGCCGTTGGCGGCCACGTGGGCGACGCCATCACCGCCCAGGGCCGCCACCACCTCGACCCCCCGCTGGGCGGCCTTGGCGGCGATCAGCCGGGCGTCGTCTCCTCCCTCCGGCCAGGCGACCTCCAGGTCGTAGGCATCTCCGAGAATGCGGGTGACGTCGCGATAGACCCCACCGGTGAAGCCGGACGCAGCCGGATTGGCCAGCAAGAGCAGCGAAGGCACCGCCCGCAGCGTACTCGTTGTCGCCGTATCACCCCTCGCCCCGATCGACCGCCGACCAGAGCCGCTCTTGGTCGTCCACCGGGAACAGCACCACCCGGGCGGCGACGATGGCGACCATCAGCGTGCCCAACGCCAGCTCCCGGGGCCAGCCGAAGCCGGAGACGATCAGGCCCCACAGCAGGGGGCCCACCACCGTGGCAAACCGGCCTACCGTGCCGTACAGACCGTAGAACTCGCCGAAGCGGCTCGGGGGAGACAAGCGGGCCATGTACGCCCGGTCGGCGGTCCACGTGCCTCCCAGGGCGAGGCCTCCCCCCAACCCCAGCAGCCAGCCGAGCTGCTTGGCTCCGGTCAGGGCGGCGACGATCCCCAGCGCCATCGCCACCATCCACAGGTCGAGCACCCGATGCAGCACCCGGCGCGGACCCCACCGATCCACCAGCCGCCCTGCGGCCAGCCCGCCTCCGATCGCTCCCACGATGGCGACCGCGGTCAGCCGCTCCACCTCGACCGCGCTGAATCCCATCTCCTTCTGGGCGAAGACGGCCAGGAACCCGGCGATGAGGGTGTTGATGGCATCGCTGTAGAGGAACCGCCCCACCAGAAACCGGGCCAGCCCCGGATAGGAGCGGGCCCGCCGCCAGGACGCCACCAGGCCGCTCACCGCTCGGCGCCAGGAGGGGGGAGGGCCGGGCCGCCGGGTCCGGGCCGGTTCCCGGATCCACAGGAAGGCGGGCAGGGCGAAGAGCAGGAACAGGAGGGCGAGCACCCGGAACAGAGCGGCGTAGCCGAATCGATCGAGGATCAGCCGCCCGCTCAGCACCGCCACCACCGAGCCCACGTAGCCGATCGCCACCCCCAGGCCCGAGATCCGGCCTCGGTTTTCCGGGGTGCTGACGTCCGGCAGCAGGGCGTCGTACACGACCGAGCCGAGGTTGAAGCCGATCAGGGCGACTCCGTAGAAGATGAGCGAGGGGAGCGGCCCCAGCGTGGCCAGCACGGCGGTGGCAGCCACGGCGACGGCGGTGGTGGCCACCAGTGACGGCACCCTCCGACCGGCATGGTCCGTACGCGCTCCCAGCAGCGGGGCGGTCACGATGACGACGATCATGGCGGCGGAGGTGGGGATCGAGAGGGCGGCGTCGGGCAGGCGCTGCACCACCGTCACCCACGTGGCGAAGTAGAGCCCCTGCACCCCGAGGGCGAAGATGGTGTTGGCCAGGTCGTAGGTGACCCAGGCGGCCACGCTGCGCCGCTCCGGCCCTGTCACCGGAAGGTCACTCATCGTCGGTGAGGGTACCGGCGGCGGTCAGAAGGTGACGGCCACCGAGATCAGCTCTTCGCGGCCCAGCAAGCCGCCGGCGGCCTGGATGGCCCGGTCGGATTCGCTGAGGGGGAACTCGTGGCTCACCAGGTGATCGAGGCGGGGATCGACTTCCAGCTGCCGGGTGGCCCAGTGGTAGCCGGCCGAGCTGGCGCCGAACACCCCCTGCAGCGACAGTTCCTTCAACACGATGATGTCGGAGAAGAGCTGAGTGACCACGTTGGCGCCCTTGGTGGACGCCAGCACGACTCGTCCGCCCGCCCGCACCAGGTCGAGGGCCATGTAGATGGCCTCCGGATCCGAGCTGGTCACGTCGACCACGATGTCGGGCCGTTCTCCCAGGCTGTTGGCCACCGCCGAGGCGATGTCCTCCGTCTCCACCACCGCGATCATGTCCGCCCCCAGCTCCTTGGCCATGCGGAGCCGATCCTCGTCATGGGCCAGTCCGGTCACTCCCACCCACCCCGCCCCGGCGGCTTTGGCCGCCAGGAGGGCCGACAGCCCGCGCGGCCCCGGGCCCATCA
>JBFGJL010000154.1:0-4860 GCA_041577235.1 Acidimicrobiia bacterium
CCGCTACCTGGCCATCTACGAGCAGGCGGTGGCGGGCCGGCGATGAGCCCGAGTCCTGGGCACGGCCCGGCGGTACAATGGAGCCGACCCCAAGGAGCTGCAGTGGAACAGGCGACCGATCGAGTCAAGCGCGGCCTGGCCGAGATGTTGAAGGGCGGCGTCATCATGGACGTGGTGGACGCCGATCAGGCCCGTATCGCCGAGGCGGCGGGGGCGGTGTCGGTGATGGCCCTGGAGAGGGTCCCGGCCGACATCCGCCGCGACGGCGGGGTGGCCCGCATGGCCGACCCCCACAAGGTGCAGGAGATCATGGCGGCGGTCTCCATCCCGGTGATGGCCAAGGCCCGCATCGGCCATTTCGTCGAAGCCCAGGTGCTGCAAACGCTGGGGGTGGACTACATCGACGAGAGCGAGGTGCTGACCCCGGCCGACGAGGAGCACCACATCGACAAGTGGGCGTTCACCACGCCGTTCGTGTGTGGGGCCCGCGACCTCGGCGAGGCTCTCCGCCGGATCGGTGAGGGAGCGGCCATGATCCGCACCAAGGGCGAGGCCGGCACCGGCAACGTCGTGGAGGCGGTCCGCCACATGCGGGCCATCACCAACCAGATCGCTCGGCTCGCTGGCCTCCGCACCGAGCAGCTGATGGCGGCTTCCCGCGAGCTCGGGGCTCCCTTCGAGCTGGTGCGGGAGGTGGCCTCCTCCGGGCGGCTTCCGGTGGTCAACTTCGCCGCCGGCGGCATCGCCACTCCGGCGGATGCTGCGCTGATGATGCAACTGGGGTGCGACGGCGTGTTCGTGGGCTCGGGCATCTTCAAGTCTGCCAACCCGGCGGAGCGGGCCAAGGCGATCGTCGAGGCGGTGACCTTCGCCAACGACCCGGAGGTGGTGGCCAAGGTGTCGGGAGGCCTGGGCGAGCCGATGGCGGGACTCGAGATCGACCGGCTCGGCCAGGAGGATCTCCTCCAGACGCGAGGCTGGTGAGGCGGTGAAGATCGGCGTGCTCGCCCTCCAAGGCGACGTGCGCGAGCATGTCCGGACGCTGCGGGCGGTGGGGGCGGAGCCGGTCGAGGTGCGCCGAGCCGAAGACCTGACCGGATTGACCGGCATCGTGCTCCCCGGGGGCGAGTCGACCACCATCGGCCGCCTGGCGAGCTGGTATGGCCTGCTGGATCCGCTGGCGGCGGCCATCGACGATGGGCTGGCCGCCTATGGCACCTGCGCCGGGATGATCCTGCTCGCCAAGGCGGTGACCGCCGGCGAACAACCCCAGATGGGCGTGCTCGACGTGGTCGTGGAGCGAAACGCCTTTGGCCGCCAGAACGATAGCTTCGAGCTCGACCTCGACATCGCCGGCCTGGATCGACCGTTCCGAGCCGTGTTCATCAGAGCGCCGTGGGTAACCGAGGCGGGCGAGGGGGTGGAGGTGCTGGCAGCGGTGGAAGGCCGGCCGGTGATGGTGCGTCAGGGACGAGTGCTGGCCAGCTCCTTCCATCCCGAGCTCACCGGCGACGACCGCCTCCATAGAATGCTGGTCGATCTGGCCGCGGCCGGCGCCGGCTGAGCGGGGAGTCCCCATGACCGGACATTCGAAGTGGTCGACCATCAAGCACAAGAAGGCGGCCCAAGACGCCCGGCGGGGCAAGCTCTTCGCCAAGCTGGTGCGGGCCATCGAAGTGGCAGCCCGCGAGGGCGGCGGCGATCCCGGCGGCAATCCCACCCTGGCCACCGCCATCGACAAGGCCAAGGCCGCCTCCGTTCCCAACGACAACATCGAGCGGGCGATCAAGCGGGGGATCGGAGAGGTGGAGGGAGCCTCCTACGACGAGATGTGGTACGAGGGCTATGGGCCGGGCGGGGTGGCGCTCTACGTCCACGTGGTCACCGACAACCGCAACCGGGCCGCGTCGGACGTGCGATCCACCTTTACCCGTAACGGCGGCAACCTCGGCGAGCCCGGATCGGTCGGCTACCTGTTCGAGCAGAAGGGCTATGTGCTGGCCGACGGCGACGAAGAAACCGTCCTGCTGGCGGCGCTCGAGGCGGGAGCGGAGGACATCCGGCGTTCGGGTGACCTGTTCGAAGTGATCAGCGCGCCCGGCGACCTCTCCCGGGTGCGGGCCGCCCTCTCCGGAGCCGGGGTCGAGACCGAAACGGCCGAAGTGACCCAGCTTCCCAAGACCAGCGTGCCGGTCGATGCCGCCACCGCCCCCCGATTGCTCCGGCTGGTGGATGCGCTCGAGGACCTCGACGATGTCCAGACGGTGTTCGCCAACTTCGACATCGCCGACGACGTGCTCGCCCAACTGGGAGCCGAGTGAGCCGAAATGCCGCCGGCCGGAGCCACCCGGTCGGTACACTCCCGTACATATGTTCGTGCTCGGCATCGATCCCGGTTTGACCGCGACCGGCTTCGGACTGGTCCGGTCGAGCGGCCAGGCCGTGGCGGCAGGCATCATCCGCACCGACCCGTCCGCCCCGATCGGTGCCCGACTGTCGGAGCTGTACGACGACCTTCGAGCGATCATCGAGGAGCATCGCCCGGACGTGGCTGCCATCGAGCAGGTCTTCGTCAACCGCAACCGCCAGACCGCCACCGCGGTGGGGCGGGCGGCAGGTGTGGCCATCTTGGCCGCGGCCCAGACCGGCCTGGACGTGTTCGAATACTCGCCGACCACGGTCAAGAAGGCGGTGTCCGGATTCGGCTCCGCCCCCAAAGAGCAGATGCAGCGGATGGTGATGCGCCGCCTCAACCTGCGGGAGGTCCCCAACCCTCCCGATGCGGCCGATGCATTGGCGGTGGCGATCTGTCACCTGCAGGCGGCCGGCCTCGCCCGATCGGTGGCACGTTGATCGGCCGGCTGCGGGGCACGATCGTCGGTCGGTCGGTGGAGGGGTTGCTCCTGGAGGTGGGGGGCGTCGGCTACGAGGTCCTGGTCCACCCGCGCGGCTTGACCGATCTGCCCGGCCTGGGCGAGCAGGCGGTTCTGCACACCCATCTGCACGTGCGGGAGGACAGCCACTCGGTCTACGGGTTCGTCGAAGAGGGCGAGCGCGATCTCTTTCGGGTGCTGATCGGAGCCAGCGGGGTCGGGCCAAAGGTGGCCATGGCCATGCTGGCGGCGTTGCGGCCGGACGAGGTGCGCCGGGCGGTGCTCACCGAGGACGTCGACGCTCTCACCCTGGTCCCCGGAATCGGTCCCCGCAGCGCCCAGCGGCTGGTTCTGGAGTTGAAACCCAAGATCGCCGCCGAGGAGGCCGAGATGGTCGGCGGCAGCACCCTGTCCCAGGTGCGGGCCGCCCTGGAAGGGTTGGGATATGGGGCAGCCGAGATTCGGGAGGTACTGGCCGGTCTTCCCGCCGAAGACCCGGTGGAAGAACAGCTGCGAGCGGCACTGCAGGCCTTGGGGAACCGATGAGAGAAGAAGGGCTCCTCACCAGCGCCGTCACCGCCGAGGAACGGGCGGTCGAGGCAAGCCTGCGGCCGATCAGTCTGGACGAGTTCGTCGGTCAAGAGGATCTGAAAGAGCGGCTGGCCATCTCGCTGGAGGCTGCCGCCGCCCTGGAGAGGCCGCTAGACCATGTGTTGCTGTCCGGACCACCCGGCCTGGGCAAGACGACCCTGGCCGCCATCCTCGCCCACGAGCTGGACTCCCACTTTCGGATCACGTCGGGTCCGGCTCTGGAACGCCCAGGCGACCTGGCCGCCATCCTCACCAACCTCGAGCCGGGGGATGTGTTCTTCATCGACGAGATCCACCGGCTGCCGCGGGTGGTGGAGGAAGTCCTGTACCCGGCGATGGAGGACTTCCAGCTCGACATCGTCCTCGGCAAGGGGCCCTCGGCGCAATCCATCCGACTGGAGCTGCCCCGTTTCACGTTGGTGGGGGCCACCACCCGCAAGGGAAAGGTGGCGGCGCCGCTACGCGATCGGTTCGGCATCGTCGACAAGCTCGACTACTACCAACCCTGGCACCTGGAGCGGATCGTCGCTCGTTCGGCGGGCATCCTCGGCGTCGAGATCACCGAAGGAGGGGCGGCCATCGTGGCGAGCCGCAGCCGGGGCACCCCCCGCATCGCCAACCGCCTCCTGGCGAGGGTGAGGGACTTCGCGGTCGCCCGGGCAGAGGGAGTGGTGGATGAGCCGACGGCGGAAGCTGCCCTGGTGGTGTTCGAGGTCGACCAGATCGGTCTGGACAAGGTCGATCGGGCCATCCTGGAAGCGGTGGTGGTGAGGTTCGGGGGCGGACCGGTTGGCCTGTCCACCCTGGCGATCTCGGTCGGCGAGGAGCCGGAGACGGTGGAGGACGCCTACGAGCCCTACCTCCTCCAGATCGGACTGCTGCAGCGCACCCCGCGGGGGAGAACGGCGACGCCGGCGGCCTACGCCCATCTGGGAGTGACGCCGCCTCAGCCCGGCATGTTCCCCGCCTGACCTCCTGCCTACCCTGACGGGGTGAAGACCGCCCGGTTCCACTACCACCTGCCGCCGGAGGCCATCGCCCAACATCCGGCCGAGCCTCGCGACGAAGCTCGGCTGCTCGACACCCGCGACCTCTCCGACCACCGTTTTCGCGACCTGATCGAGTTGCTGGCCCCCGAGGACCTGCTCGTCCTAAATCGAACCCGAGTGCTGCCTGCCCGACTGCAGGGCACCAAACGCGGGTCGGGAGGTGCCGTCGAGGTCCTCTTGTTGGAGCAGATCGACGATCGGCGCTGGCGCGGCATGGTGCGGCCGGCCCGCCGGCTTCGGGCCGGAACCGAGCTGGACCTGGGCCGCCTGCGTGGGCGGCTGCTGGACGATCCCGTCGACGGTGAGGCGACGCTGGATCTCCAGGCCGACGGAGATGTCGGCGTGGC
>JBFGJL010000155.1:0-4852 GCA_041577235.1 Acidimicrobiia bacterium
ACCCAGGCGTTGACGATCGACGACCCCGCCGGCACATCCACCGCCCCGAACCGGATCCCCACCACCTGATCGCCCCCCTGATCGAACACCAACTCCAGATCGGAGCTGTTTCGAGCCACCGACCCTCCCGCCCGTTCCTCGGCGTCGTCGTTGCCGGCGTTGACCCGTTGTTCGAAGACGAGGGCGTTGGGGTCGGTGACGGTGACGATGGTGGTGGCCTGGTCGGAGTCGGCGGCTTGGTTGGTGGCGACCAGCCGGGCGGTACGGACCCCGGGGGTGGGGTAGGTGTGGGTTTGGGTGGTGGTGGTGAGGCAGTCGGGGATGGTGTAGTCGGTGGTGCCGTCGTCGTCGACGTCGAGGGTGCAGCTGACCGGATCGCCGTTGGCGTCGGACACCGACCAGGAGAAGGTGACTTGTTCGCCAGGGGCGGGGTTGGTGGGCGAAGCGGTGAAGCCGGCGATGGTCACCCCGGTCGCCTGGTATTCGATGTGGAGGAGGGGGGCGGCGGCGGCGTCACCGTTGAACGATTCGGCGGTTCGTTCTCCACTCCCAGAGATGATCAGCACCATCGGGTTGCCGCTGACCCAGCCGGTCTGGTCGACGAGCTCTTGGATGATGGGGGTGAGGTCGGGCGTCTGCTGGTCGGGTCCGGCCTCTCCCACCGTGGACCAGGCGGGGGGTGACCAGGCCACCGAGGCGCCGGTGGGGGGACGGCCGGAGATGTCGAAGCTGGTCGAAGAGAACTGGGCAGGAACCAGGCTGGCCTCTCCCTGGATGGTGAGGTCGGTGGCCTGCGAGTTGGTCTCGTCGACGGTGAACTGCACCCAGGCGTTGACGATCGACGACCCCGCCGGCACATCCACCGCCCCGAACCGGATCCCCACCACCTGATCGCCCCCCTGATCGAACACCAACTCCAGATCGGAGCTGGAGCGGCTCATGGAGCCGTTGGCCCGTTCCTCGGCGTCGTCGTTGCGGTGGGACACGCGAACCTCGACGGTGGTGGTGGCGGCCGCCGCCGCGTCGGCCGGCGGGGCCGGAGGGATGAGCGAGACGAACAGAGAGAAAGCGCCCAGCAGCAGAACGGCGTTGGGCAGACGAGACGGCGGCTGGCGACGGCGATGACGGCCGAGCTCCTCGGCGCGGCCGTTCCGGGGCCCCCCTCCCATGATCACCAGCCTCCCCCCGTCGCCTCGCTGGCGACGGCTCCCGTCACCAACCCTCACTGTGACCCTACTCGTCGCGGCTGTCGGGTGGTGGCAGGCCGGGCCCGGGAGAGAAGGTCACGACGAGGGGATGAGGCGCACGACCGGGATCTCGCGGGTGGTGCGGCCCAGGTAGGTCTCGTAGCCGTGGTCGACCTCTTCGACGAAGCGACGGTAGAGCCGTTTGCGGTCGGCCGCCGAGGTCACCTCGGCCTGGACCGGGATCCGGCGCCGGCCCACCTTGATGGTGGCGTTGGGCTGCTCGGTCAGGTTGAGGAACCAGGACGGATGGCGGTCCTCCCCGGCGTAGCTGCCCACCACCACCCAGTCGGTGCCGTCTTTCACGTAGTTGAGCACCACGTGGCGCTCCGCCCCGGAGCGGCGGCCGATGGTGGTGAGCAGCAGGCTCTTGGGTCCGGCCAGCCTCTCGGCCAGCCACCCTCCCCACCGTCGGTAGATCCAGCGGTGCAGCCTCCAGAACCAGACCACGACGGGGTTGCGGGTCACGGCCGCCATCAGGGTGAGGCTATACCACCCCAGATCCACCAGGGGCCGACGGCGTCCGGCTGGACCCGATCGATGGCCTGTGCGACCCTTCGCCCCACGATCCACGAGGAGGAGTCTCCGTCATGACCGCCACCAGCGTCGCCAGCACCGTGAGTCTCGGCAGCGGCGTGGAGATGCCGTGGTTGGGCCTGGGTGTCTTCCAGAGCAAGCCCGGTCGCGAGACCGAGAAGGCGGTGGCGTGGGCGATCGAGGCCGGCTACCGGCACGTCGACACCGCCGCGGTCTACGAGAACGAGCGGAGTGTGGGCCGGGGTGTGCGTTCCGCCGGTGTCGACCGGGAGGAGGTGTTCGTCACCACCAAGGTGTGGAACACGGACCAAGGTTACGACCAGACCCTGCGGGCCTTCGACCGCAGCTTGGACGAGCTGGGGTTTGACCAGGTGGACCTCTACCTGGTCCATTGGCCGGTGCCCTCGCAGGGGCTGGCGGCCGAGACGTGGCGCGCCCTCGAGCGGATCCACGATGAGGGGCGAGCGCGGGCCATCGGGCTCAGCAACTTCCACGCCCACCACATCGAGCAGTTGATGGACACGGCCCAGGTGGCGCCGACCGTCAACCAGATCGAGCTGCATCCCTACCTGCAGCAGGACGAGCTGGTCGCCTTCTGCGCCGCCCGCGCCATCGTCGTCGAAGCCTGGAGCCCGCTCGCAAAAGGGGAGGTGGTCGACGATCCCGTGTTGAGGAGGATCGGCGAGAAGCACGGCAAGACCCCGGTGCAGGTGACCGTCCGCTGGCTGTTGCAGCGGGGGATCGTGGCCATCCCCAAGTCGGTGCACAGGGATCGGATCGTCGCCAACGCCCAGGTGTTCGACTTCGAGCTGGACGGGGAGGATCTGGCCGCCATCGCCGACCTCGACGAGGGACGGCGGACCGGGCCCGATCCTGACCGGTTCTGAGCGCCTGACTTCCTCGGGCGGGACGACGACCGTCGCCCGTTGGGCTTCGGCCGTCCCGGGGATCAGAGCAGCTCGAAGCGGGCCTGGAAGAAGCGAAGGGCCTCCGGCTCATAGCTGAATCGGAGGCCGCGGAGCTCGTGACGCTGGGCGTGGACGGCCATGACCGACTCCGCCACCACGTCCATGTGGGACTGGGTGTACACCCGTCTTGGAATGGCCAGTCGTACCAGCTCCAGCCGGGGCCGGTGGTGGTCACCGGTGACCGGGTCCCGGCCGGCGGAGACGATTCCGCGTTCCATGCCCCGCACCCCGGAGTCCTCATAGAGGGCGGCGGTGAGGGCTTGGGCCGGGAGGTGATCCTGGGGGAGATGTTCGAGGATGGCGGCGGCGTCCAGGAAGACGCCGTGGCCTCCGATCGGGCGGACGACGGGGATGTCGGCCTTGATCAACTGATTGCCGAGGTACTCGACCTGGCCCACCCGGGCACGAACGTGGTCGTCGGTTTCGACCATCTCCCGAATTCCCACCGCCAGGGCTTCCATGTCGCGCCCGGACATTCCGCCGTAGGTGTGGAGGCCCTCGAAGGCCACCAGCAGGGCCCGAGCCCGGGCCGCCAACTCGGGGTCGCGCAGCGCCAGAAACCCCCCGATGTTGACCAAGTTGTCCTTCTTGGACGAGACGGTCGCTCCGTCCGAATACGAGGTGATCTCGGCCAGGATCTCGGCGATGCTCCGCTGCTCCTGTCCGGCTTCCCGCTGCTGGATGAAGTAGGCGTTCTCCACCGCCCGGGTGGCGTCGAGCATGACCGGGATTCCCTGGGCCGAGCAGAACTGGTACACGGCCCGCAGGTTGGCCAGCGAGGCCGGCTGGCCGCCGGCCATGTTGACGTTGGTCTCGAAGGAGACGTAGGGGATCCGCTTGGCTCCGACCTCCACCACCACCGCCGCCAGCTTGTCGAGGTCGATGTTGCCCTTGAACGGGTGCTGGGAGGTCGGGTCGTGGGCTTCGTCGATGATCACGTCCCGGAACTCGCCCCCGGCATACTCCTGGTGGAAGCGGGTCGTCGTGAAGTACATGTTGCCCGGGATCACATCACCGGGGCGGATCAGGATCTGCGACAGGATGTGCTCGGCTCCTCGGCCCTGGTGGGTGGGGATCAGCTCCGGGTAGCCGTATACCTCCCGGACGGCGGCCTCCAGCCGGTAGAAGGAGCGGGATCCGGCATAGGCCTCGTCGCCCGTCATCAACGCCGACCACTGCCGGTCCGACATCGCCGACGTTCCCGAGTCGGTGAGCAGGTCGATGGAGACGTCTTCCGATCGGAGGAGGAAGGTGTTGTAGCCGGCGGCTGCGATCGCCTGCATCCGCTCCTCGCGGCTGGTGAGCCGGATGGGCTCCACCATCTTGATCTTCCAGGGCTCGGCCCAGCTGCGGCGTGGCATGGAATCTCCTCGGGGCTGTCGGCGACGACGTTGGTGTGTTCATGGTGAGCCGGGCCGTGCCGGCGCCGGTAGGGACGGTCAGCCCTATCGGTAGGGCCCGTCCCCGTGCGGGGTCACCCGCCGGCGGCGCTCGATCGTCGGTAAGGGTGAGACCGCGTCCAACGAGGAGCGCCATGGACCAGCCCGTCGTGACCAGACCCAGCCCACTGGCCGAGCCCACCAGTGGGGAGGCGGCGCTGGTGACAGCCGGGAGCCGCCTCGTCGTCGCCCTCAGGGCTCATCCGGTGCTGGCCGGGGCCGGCCTGGGACTGCTCTGGGGTGGGGCGATGCGGGCCTGGATGCGTTTCATCTCCACCAGCCCGGAGTTCAGCTGGAGCGGGACCAGCTTCATCCTCGCCGCCGGGGCGATCGCCGGTTCGGTGTTGGGGTGGGCCCGCCACCGGCGCCGAGCCGGAGGGGTGGGATGGTGGCAATATTCGGCGCTGTCGCTCGGCTTGCTCGGCGCCGGGGGCGCCGTCATGTGGCCCTCGGTGATCGCCTGGGGGATCGCCATCGGCCGGCGCCGGCCATGGTGGCTGGTGTCGACGCTGTTGGCAGGCGGGGCCGCCGTCCAGTACCCGGTGATCGACGCCAACATCCTCAGCAATTGGCGGCTCGGCACGGTCGAGTGGCTGGTTGCCACCGCCTGGTACGTGCCGATGCTGGCGGTGGAGGCCTGGGCTTTCTCGGTGGCATTCGCTCC
>JBFGJL010000156.1:0-4838 GCA_041577235.1 Acidimicrobiia bacterium
CGCGCTGCCGGCGCTGGAGAGCATGCGCGGGGCGGGGGCGGGCCTGGTCGCCTGGGGAACGGTGGCGCTGGCGGCTCTACGCCAGCCGCGCGGCCAGGCCACCCTGGTGACCGGCATGGCCTTGCAGCCGACCTTGGGGGGGCTGGCGCTCGTCGTCACCGCGGCGGCGGGAGAGCATCCGTTCGCCGAGTGGTTCGTGTGGGTCAACGCCGTCGTACTGCTGGCCGCCGCCGCCTTCATCTGGCTGGGTCGGATCGACGGACGGGGCATCCTCCGGGGTAGAGGCGAGTAACCGGGCGCTTGCCTGCCGTCTCGTCCGGCCGAGAGGCGCCGCCAGCCCGGCCCCGGCGCATGCTCCCGACTCGGCCTTGGCCTCGCCAACACCCTGAGTGGCGGAATGCTCCCCCGCCATTGGCAGATCGACTCGAGGACGGGTCCGGTCGCGGCTGAGTTCTCCCCGCTCACCAGACGTGGTCGGGTCCACGTTTCGCTCAGGCTACGACCACTTTCCGTCGATGTTGGGGGAGGGGAAAGGAGAGGACGTGCAGCCAGGGTGTGGCCTCAACGGTGTGTTCGCCGGCGGGGGCATCAAGGGCGTCGGCCTGGCCGGCGCCGCCGCCGCCGCCATGGAGAGGGGCCACCACTTCCAGCATCTGGTGGGGACGTCCTCGGGAGCGCTGGTGGCTTCCCTCATCGCCGCGGGTTACACGGCCGCCGAGATGGCCACCGCCGTTCGGCGGGTGCCGTGGCCGCGTCTGTTCCCACCCCATGCCCTCCTGCGGGTGCCGGTCCTGGGCAAGGGCCTCGCCCTCGGAGTCTCCCGGGCGCTGTACTCGGGAGACAACCTGGAAGCGACCTGGTCGGGGCTGCTGGCCGCCAAGGGGGTGCACACCTTCGCCGACCTTCCCGAGCATCGGCTGCGGGTGATCACCACCGACATCACCCAGCAACGCGGGGTGGTACTACCCGACGACCTCCCGGTCTACGGCATCGACCCGGCCCGGTTCCGGGTGTCGCGGGCGGTGCGCATGTCGGCTTCGGTGCCGTTCTTCTTGGAGCCGGTGGCCGAGCGGCATCCGGATACCGGAGAGGTGAGCCTGTTCGTGGACGGGGCGCTGACCACCAACTTCCCGCTGTTGGTCGCTCGCTGGTCGCCGGTCGAGCCCATCATCGGGTTCCGCTTCCGCGAGCAGGAGTCGCCCAAGCGCTCGACGCTGTGGGGTCCGGCCGCGCTGGCCCGGGCGGTCGTGACGGCCGGGATCAAGGCGGCGGACACGCTCCATGCCCCGGAGCGGGACGGTCTGCTGATCGTCAAGGTACCGATCGATCGCGACCCGCTGGATTTCGACGTCTCCCCCGATCACGCCTCCGCCCTGTTCGAGGCCGGCCGGCGCGAAGCCCAACGCCTCTTCGACCTGTGGTCGGTCAGCGAGGGCGCCACCGCCCTGCCCTGACCCCCGTTGGCGGCCATCGCCCACGACCGGTAGCTCTTCGACCGGCGCCGGGTTGGCGGTCAGCAGGCCTGGACGTTCAGGGTTCCAGGCCGAAGAACTCGATCATGCCGGTGGCCTGTCCGACCTCGATGATCCTCCCGTCCGGATCGCGCAGGTAGCAGCGCAGCTCGTAGCCGTGATTGTCGAGCGGGGGGGTGATGAACCGGGCCCCCCGCCCCGTCCACTGCTCGTAGACGGCGTGGATGTCGGCCACCCGGATGTTCATGAAGGCGCTTGCCCGGTTCGGGTCGGCGGGTGGGGCGAGCACCACCTCCGGCTTGTCGGGGGTGGGCCCGCCACCGACGTTGATAATCACCCAGGAGTTGGCCAGCTTGACGAAGGTCGGGGCCCCCTCGGCGGCGAAGACCACCTCCCCACCCAGCACCTCCGAATAGAAACGGGCGGTCTCCTCCATGTCGGCCGCCACCAGGAAGTGAGTGGTGATGATGCCTTCGGACGGCACCGGTAGATCTTCGGGTCGCACGACCTCGCCTTTCACCCTGGGCCCGACGTGGTCAACGTGAGCCCGGCGACGGCGATTCCCGGACGGGTCCGGGTGGTGCCACGGTGCACACGTCATCCAGACCGCCCACCTGGAACGGATGAGAGGTGAACGACCCTGTCCGGAGGGATCGTTCGATGGACCACTCCCGGACCAGGGGCCCGGGAGTGGTCCCGCGCCCGCGGCCGGAACCGCTCATCAGCGTCGGGTTCCGGGTGGCGCCTTCAAGATCGCCGCCCGCATCCCCCAGTCACCCCGCCCATCGGCTCACCGTGTCGGGCGAACACCGGTGGGTCAGACACCGCCGACTGGCTGTGGCCCTTCGGCCCTGCCGGCCGGGACTTTCGCCCGAGGAAACTCGCCCACCAACGTGGCAACATGACCCTTGTGAAAGAATTCACGTACCCAAGCGAGGAGGTATACACGCTCATGTCACGCTTCAGCAAACTCGGAGTCGTGCTGGCGCTGTTCGGCGTCGGCTTCCTGGTCGCAGGGGGCTTCGCCTTCATCATGGTGCAGGATGGCTACAAGGCCCTCGACACCTACAGCGCCGCTCAGGACGTCCGCCTCTCCTACGACGACAACGGAGAGCTGACCGATCGAGGCACCGTCGAAGGGGCCGAGGCGATCATGTCGCTGCTGACCGAAGACTGGGGCTACAACGTCATCGAGTCGGACTTCGACCCGAACGACCCGGTCGTCAACACCGCCAGTGAGTACATGTTCCAGATGGCCACCATCTCCTTCCACGTGCTGCATGGCACCCAGACGGTGGTGCTGCCCGAGGACGTCGAATACGAGGGACAGGTGTTCACCGCCGGAACCTACGAGTTCCCGGTGGACGGACGCTACTGGACCCAGTTCGACCGGCAGCATCCCATCGAGGGGGCGGCCCGCAACCAGGCTTGGAGTGGTACGGCTCTCGGTCTGATCGGCACACTGGGAGTGGGGACCATCACCCACTCGACCTTGCAGCTGGCTCTCGGGCTCAGCGCCGTGATCGCCGGCCTGGGCGCCACCTTCCTCGTCCTGGGCTTCGGCCTGATGTGGGCGAGCAAGGAGGAGAAGCCCCTGGCTGGCCTGCGGGCGCCGGAGTCCTCGCTTTCGGAACCGGCCAAGGTCTGACCTCAGACATCGGGCCGGATCGGATCCGGACCCGCAAGCTCGAAGGCCCCCCGGCAACGGGGGGCCTTCGTCATGGGAGCATCGTGGTCGCGAGCGGGATTCGATGAGGGCGCAGCGCCGGCGGTAGGGCCGTTCGGACGGCGGATCAGGAGGCCGGGGTGCTCGCCGTCCCCGGAGCCCGGCCCGCCGTCGACGCCTTCCGGCGCCGGTCGAACAGCATGCTGAGCGTGTACAGGGCCAGGGCCGACGCCGGGGCGAACACTCCCCGCCCGGCGGCCAGCAACGCCCGGATGATCTGCTCGATGATCATCAGCGGAGTCACCACCACCCCCACCATCGCCGCCGGCAGGACCCGAGCCAAGAACCGGTAGACAGCGGCGCTGGGACCACGCTCGCGCTCGATCTGCCGCTGGGCCACGAGGGGAGCGGCGCTGGGGAGGTCGGAGAGGCCGTGACCGACTCCGCCGCCGAACGGCAGCGCCTCGGGGGGCGCCGCCGTCTCGTCTGCGGGATCACCGTCTCCCGACACGGCCGGGTCGGAGGGTCCATCCGGCGGCGAGGCGGAGCCTCTCCCGGCCCCGCCCGAATCGGTCGACGGGGCCACGTCCTCCACCCGGGTGGTGGGCGGGGCCCCCGTAGTGACAGGGCTGGCTGGTTTGGTCGTGGTCGTCGGGCTTCGGTGGGTCGTTGTAGTCGTAGTGGTGGTGGTGCTCGTGGTGGCGGCAGGGGGTTTGGTGGTGGTGGTGACCAGCTTGGGCAGGGTGGTCGTGGTCACCGCACCCCCGACGGTGGTGGTGGTATAGGTGGCGGTGATCTCGGTGGAGCTGGTCTTGGCGGTCGCCTCCACCGCCGTCAGTGCTTCCGCCCCGGCCGCCTGCACCCCCAGGTCGAGCGGGTAGGGGGCCATGGCGTCTCGGATGTCGGCGGTGCCGTTGGCCCTCTTCTCTTCGATCGCTCGAAGGGCCTGGTTGTAGGCCTGGTCCAAGTCGGCCTGACTGTCGGCCTGGGCGGCTTCCGACTCGAAGTCGGCCACGATCCCGTTCATGTCGGCGATGGTCTCGGCGCGGGCGGCCTCGATCTCGGCCAGGGCGTGCTCGCGGGTGTGTTCGGCCCAGGCCGGTCCCCCGGTCAGCCCCAGGCCGGCCAGCAACCCCAGCACGATCAGTGCTGCCAGCCCCATTCGGCGGAAGCCGTTGCGCCCTCCCATCCGGTTCATATCGGCCGCGAAGGGAGAGAAGTTGAGCTGGCTACTTCTCAAGGCCCCCCGATCCCCGACCGAAAACTCCCCCATGGGCCACCGGCTGGACGTCGAGGCTCCCACGAGCCTGCTCGCCATCCTGGCGGCGGCGCTGGCCGGGGTCATCGCCCTGCTGGCGCTGGTGTTCAGCAGCTCCACCTCGGCCGAGACGATCGCCTTGGACGCGGTGGCCCTGCAGCGCTCGGAGGAGGCACTGTCGGCCGCCACCGCTTCCCGGGCGTCGACCGCCCTCACCGTGGCCTCGGCCCAGGCGGGAAGCGCGGCTCTGGATCAGGCTCTGCCCGAGACCGCCCGGTCCCAGACCGACGAGCTGACCCGGCGGGTGGCCATGCTGGTGGAGGAGGGGTTCGCCGCCCCACCCGTGGCTACCGCCGCCCAGCAGTATGCCGACACGGTGGATCTGGTCCTGGCAGCGGTGGACCGGGGAGAGGCCTTCGAAGCGGTCCGCCTGGCCGACGGC
>JBFGJL010000157.1:0-4835 GCA_041577235.1 Acidimicrobiia bacterium
ACCACCGCGTTGCCGTAGCCCCCGTACCACTGGGCGAGGATCACGACACCGGCCCCGGACGCCCGGATGGACGCTCCGTATCCGGCGCTGATGTCGATCCCGGTGTGCATCCGGGTTGTACCGAAGATGGGATGGATGCGGTAGCCGAACGGGGAGCTGACCGAGCCACTCACCGGCCAGGCGAGGATGCCGGGGTTGGTGCCTCCCCCCTGCTGCCGGGCGGCGATCTCGGCCTTGATCCGCTCGGCGTCGGCTTCGAGCCCCTCCTTGTGCTGCTCGGCGGAGGCGATGGCCGCCTTGGTCTGGGCAAGCAGCGTCGCCTGCCGGTCGAGCTCGGCCTGCACCTCGGCCTTGGCCGCCTCCACCGCCGCCAGGTCGTCTTCCAGCTCTCCGCGCCGTTGCTCCAGCTCGGCCAGGACGGCGGCGACTTCCCCTTCGCGTGCCTCGATCTCCTCTTGTTGGCGCTGCTCCTGGACCTCGAGGATCTGCAAGGAGTTGAGCAGGTGATTGCTCTCGTCGAGGATCCCACCGGCGTACTCCATCCCCACCGCCGCCTGGGAGACGTCCTCGAAGCCGAGGATGAGACCTCCCATCCCCAGAGATGCCCCCATGTACAGGTCGACTGCCCGATCCCGGATCGAGTCGCGGGTGGACAGGATCTCGACCCGGGTCTCGGCCAGCTCCCGGGCCAGCCGGTCGAGCTGCTCCCCCAAGGCCACCAGTTGGGCCTGGCGGGTGTCGATCCGGGCCTGCACGGCGTCCACCCGAGCCTGGGCGGCAGCCAGCTCCGCTCGCAGGCCGGTCATGGTCTGCTCGGCGGCCGCCAGGGCTTGGGCCAGATCCCCCGCCTGCGCCTGATGGGCGGCGATCGTATCGTTGAGCTGGTGGATCTCCCGCTCGATCTGGGAGAGACGGGCGTCGGGGTCATGGGCCGCCGACGGCAACGCCAGCCCCGCCACGATCGCCAGCGTCACGATCGGGATGAAGCGGCGCATCGCTCTCACACCTTGAGGAATCGCCGGAGGCCCACCAGGCTCCCCAGGACGCCGGCCGCCGCCCCGAAGAGCACGAACAGGACGCCCCAGCGGACGAAGAACCCGGGTGGGAGCACCAGGCGGATGATCTCGATCGTCCCCTCCGCCCCCGCCAGTCGGGCCGACGCCAGCCACACCGCCATTACCGCCAAGCCGGCTCCGACCACGCCCTCGATCAGACCCTCCAGCAGGAAGGGGATACGCACGAACCAGTTGCCGGCGCCCACCAGCTTCATGATCCCCACCTCGTCGCGGCGGGCGTAGATGGCCATGCGGATCGTGTTGGCGATGAGGATGACCGCCGAGATGCCCAACACCACCGCCGCTCCCAGCCCCAGGCCGTTGAGGACCCGGCTCAGCCCGGCCAGCTGATCGATCCGCTCCCCCAGGGACACCACCCGCCGGACCGGGGCCTTGCCGGCCAGCTGGAACTGGACGTCACGGTAGGTTTCGATGTCCTTGAGCCGGATCCGGATCGATGCGGGCAGCCGGGAAGGCTCGATCTCCTCCAACAGCTCGGGACGGTCGGCGAAGAGCTGCTTGAACTCCTGGAAGGCGTCGTTCTTGTCGAAGTAGACGGTGCTCTCCACCTGCGGCCAGGTCTCGATGTCCCGCTGGAGCTCGAGCTGGGCGGCGTCGGTGATCCCGTCCCGGGAGTCCTTGAGGAACACGATGACGTGGACCCCTTCCTCCCACTGCAGGATGTTGACCCGCACCAGTTCGTTCACCATGAGCGCACCCAGCGCCAGCGCCATCGAGACGAACACCGCCAGCACCGCTCCGGTGACCACCAGGGCGTTGCGCCGGAGGTTGACCAGTGCCTCCCGAATCAGGTAGAGGGCCCGATTCATGAATCGTCCGCCCCGATCCCGTTCTCGTACCGCCCGGCACTCTGATCGCGGATGACCTTGCCCCGATCGAGCTGCACCACCCGCCGCCGCATGGCGTCGACGATGGCGTGGTCGTGGGTGGCCATCACCACGGTGGTCCCGGTCCGGTTGATCCGGTCGAGCAGGCGCATGATGCCGACCGAGGTGGCCGGGTCGAGGTTGCCGGTCGGCTCGTCCGCCAGGAGGATCGGGGGACGGTTCACGAAGGCGCGAGCGATGGAGACCCGCTGCTGCTCGCCCCCCGACAGCTGCCGGGGATAGCGGTCGGACTTGCCGGCCAGCCCGACCAGTTCCAGCACCTGCGAGACCTGGGAGCGGATCGCCCCTCGGGGCCGGCCCAGCACCTCGAGGGCGAACGCCACGTTCTCGGCGACCGTCTTGTTGGGGAGGAGCTTGAAGTCCTGGAAGACGGTGCCGATCGAGCGACGCAGGTAGGGCACCTTCCAGCCCGGCATGGCCCCGATGTCCTTGCCCGCCACCCAGATCTGGCCGCGGGTGAGGTCCTCCTCGCGCAGCAGGAGACGGATCAAGGTCGACTTCCCGGAGCCCGACGGGCCCACCAGGAAGACGAACTCACCCTTCTGAATGTCGAGGGAGACATCGCGAGCGGCCACGATGCCACCGTCGTAGACCTTGGTGACGTCTTGGAGTCGAATCATGAGATGTGCACCTCGGAGGCACCCGACGCGCGGCATGGCCCGTCGCCGAGCTTCCTTACCCCGCCCCCGCTCAGTGCCAGGCTCAGGTTACCAGTGGTCCCGGAGGCCACCCAATCAATCGGCCAACTCGTGCTGGGCACGGCGATAGTGCAGGTAGGACTCGACGAGACCCTGCAGATCGCCGTCCAGCACCCCCTGGACGTTCCCGATCTCGAGGTCGGTGCGCAAGTCCTTGACCAGCTGGTAGGGCTGGAGCACGTAGGAGCGGATCTGGCGACCCCACGCCGCCTCGTCCTGGTCCCCGCGGATCTCGTCGATCTGGTGAAGGCGTTCCTGCCGGGCTCGTTCGGCCAGCCGGGCCCGCAACAGCGCCATCGCCCTCGCCCGGTTCTGCAGCTGGGAGCGCTCGGCCTGGCAGGCCACCACGATCCCGGTCGGAAGATGGGTGATCCGCACCGCCGAGTCGGTGGTGTTGACGTGCTGGCCGCCTGCTCCCTGCGAGCGGTAGGTGTCGATCCGTAGGTCCTCGGGGTTGATCTCCACCACCCCGTCGTCCTCGACCTCCGGAATGACGTCCACCCCGGCGAAGGAGGTGTGGCGGCGGGCGTTGGCGTCGAACGGCGAGATGCGGACGAGGCGGTGGACGCCCCGCTCCCCCTCCAGCGTCCCATAGGCGTGGTCCCCGCTCACGGTGATCGTGGCCGACTTGATGCCCGCCTCGTCGCCGGGGTTGACCTCGTCCAGCTCGACGGAGAAGCCGGCGTCGTCCAGGTATCGCAGGTACATACGGAGCAGCATCTCTGCCCAGTCCTGGGCGTCGACCCCACCCGCCCCGGCATGGACGCTGAGGATGGCGGTGTGGTCGTCGTACTCGCCGAAGAACAGCGACTCGACCTCGAGGCGCCCCAGCGCCTGCGAAACCCGGGCCAGCTCGGCCTGCGCCTCGGCCGCCACCGACTCGTCGCCTTCTTCGCTGGCCAGCTCGAGCAGGACGTCGGCATCGTCGATCGCCGCGGTGAGATCCTGGAGGGTGGCGAACAGCTGCTCGTAGCGGGCCAGGGTGCGGGTCACCTCCCGCGCCCTCGCCTGGTCTTCCCAGAGGTCGGGAGCCGCCGCCTGCCGTCTCAGCTCGGCGAGTTCGGCCTCTTTGCCGTCGACGTCAAAGGAACCTCCTGGCGTCGGCCAGGCGGGAACGAAGCTCGGCGATGGTGGCTCTGGGATCGGTCTGGGTGCTCATGGCGTCGGTAGGGGCAGCCGCGATGGTAACGACCGTCAGGCGGCCCCGTGGCATCTCTTGTACTTCTTCCCGGAGCCGCAGGGACAGGGCTCGTTCCTGCCCACCTTGTCCGAGACGGCCTGAGCGCTGCGCCGCTGGGTGGTGGGAGCGCCCGCACCCACCGCCTGCAGGCGAGGAGCCTCCGGCTGCGGCTGTTCGGCCAGCTGGACGTGGTACAGGTACCGAACCGCATCCCGCTTCACGCTGGAAACGATGTCGGCGAACATGTCGAAGGCCTCGTTCTGGTATTCCACCAGCGGATCCCGCTGTCCCATCGCCCGCAATCCGATCCCGGCCCGGAGGTAGTCCATCTCGGCCAGGTGCTCGCGCCACTTGTTGTCGATGATCGACAGCACCACCGACCGCTCGATCTGGCGCAACACCTCGGTCCCCATCTCCTCCTCCCGGGCCCGGTAGGCAGCGTGCGCCTCGGCCACGGCCGAATCGACCAGGTCGTCGACGTCGACTCCGCCGGCCGCGTCCAGCGCCTCGGGTCCGAGCTCGGTGGGATAGAGCACCCCCAGCTCTTTCTGCAGCTCCTCCCACTCCCACTCGGACGGCGACGAGTCGGCCGGGATCACCGCCCGCACGATCTCGTCGACCGCCTGTTCGATCCACTCGGCCACCAGCGCCTCGCCCCGTTCCAGCAGCAGGACCGCCTTGCGCCAGCTGTAGATGACCTCCCGCTGCCGGTTCATCACCTCGTCGTATTTGAGGACGTTCTTGCGGATCTCGAAGTTCTGGCTCTCGACCTGCCGCTGGGCACGCTCGATCGACTTGGTCACCATCTTCGCCTCGATGGGGACATCGTCGGGGATGCGGAGACGATCCATGATCGCCGACACCCGATCTCCCGCGAACCGCCGCATCAGGTCGTCGCCGAGCGACAGGTAGAAGCGGGACTCGCCGGGATCGCCCTGCCGGCCCGACCGGCCTCGCAGCTGGTTGTCGATCCGGCGCGACTCGTGGCGTTCGG
>JBFGJL010000158.1:0-4824 GCA_041577235.1 Acidimicrobiia bacterium
CCACCACCGCCAGCGCCACCAGCACCGCCGCATACCCCCAGGCGTCAGCGGAACTCCAGTCGAGGGTGGAGCGGGCCCTCACCAGGGCGATCGTTTGCAGGACGACGAAGACCACTGCCGGGGCGGTGATGGGACGCACCCGCTCCCAGTCGGCTTCCCACCAGCCCATCCCCGCCCCCACCCCCAGCCCGATCAGCCACGCTCCCACCGCCCGGGCCGTGAGCGGAGTCAGCGCCCAAGGCCACAGCCTCTGGGCATCGTCCGGGACGACGAAGAGCGCCGCTCCGATCGCCGCCAGCACCACCGCCAGGGCGGCGGTGGCCGCCCTCCAGGCCGGCGTCATCGGGGTGCGGCGGGGGGGATCGGCTCCGGCTGCTCGCCGCGGCCTGACCAGCGCCACCAGCAACGCCGCCGGAACCAGCAGGTAGATCGCCAACCAGATCCAGGTCCCGGCCACCGTCCACCAATTGGGAGCGTCGAAGTGAAAACGGTCACGATGGATGAGGGTGGCGACGGCGGTGAGCACGGTGAACACCACCACCGCCGGCACCGCCGCCCTCGCCTCGACCCAGACCGCCCGGCGGGCGGCGAGCAGCTGGGTGAGGAAGCTGGCCCAATAGGAGCCGCCCAGGAAGAGGGCGGTGAGGGGCGGGTCGATCGTCCAGGCGAAGAGGGTGGCGGTCCGGTCCGGGAACAGGTAGAGAGGGATGCCCACCAACAGAACCAGCCCCGCTGCCACCCGCAGCAGGATCCGCATGGGAGCGGTGGTGGAACGGATGGAGCCCCCGGCGCCGTAGGCGGTCATGCCGCCGAGCAGGCCGACCCGGGATGGGGAAGCCGGAGTGGACCGGTCGACGTCGTCCTCATCGCCCAGCCCTCAGACGACGTGGCGTTCCTCGGCGAAGTGGCAGGCGGCGGGATGGCCCAACCGGTCGATCAGGGCGGGCTCTTCGGTGGCGCAGATCTCCTGCGCCTTCCAGCATCGGGTGCGGAACCGGCAGCCGGAGGGCGGGTTGGCCGGGCTGGGCACGTCCCCCTCCAACAGGATCCGCTCCTCCGCCTCGTGATCGGGATCAGGTACCGGGACCGCCGACAGCAGCGCCTGGGTGTAGGGATGGCTGGGATGGTCGTAGATCTCCTCCTCGGAGCCGAACTCGACGATCTTGCCCAGGTACATCACCGCCACCCGATCGGAGATGTGGCGCACGACCGACAGGTCGTGGGCGATGAAGATGTAGCTGAGGCTGAACTCGTTCTGGAGGTCGTCGAGCAGGTTCATGACCTGGGCCTGCACCGAGACGTCCAGCGCCGACACCGGCTCGTCGCAGATGATGATCGTCGGGTTCAGCGCCAGCGCCCTCGCCACCCCGATTCTTTGCCGCTGGCCTCCCGAGAACTGGTGGGGATAGCGGCTGACGTGGTCGGGGTTGAGCCCCACCAGCTCCAGCAGCTCCTGGGTGCGGGCCCGCCGCTGCTGACGGGGCACGACCCCCTGGTGGATCACCCACGGCTCGGCGACGATGTCGCCCACCGTCATCCGAGGATTGAGCGAGGCGTAGGGGTCCTGAAAGATGATCTGGATGTCACGCCGGAGCGCCCGCATCTCCCCCCGGCCCATCTCGAAGATGTCCCGTCCCTGGAAGCTGGCCTTTCCGCCGGTGGGGCGTTCCAGCCGCAGGATGGTTCGGGCCACCGTCGACTTCCCGCAGCCCGACTCCCCCACCAGCCCCAGGGTCTCACCGGGCAGGAGGTCGAAGCTCACCCCATCCACCGCCTTGATCGTCCCGATCTGGCGCTTGAACACGATCCCCTGCAAGATCGGGAAGTGCTTGACCAGGCTCTCGACCCTCAAAATGGGCTCAGCCACCCAACACCTCCTCGGCGAAGTGGCAGGCGCTGCGCCGGCCTCCACCCACCGATCGCAAGTCGGGGATCTCCTCGGCACAGATCGGACGGGCGAACCGGCAGCGGGGATGGAAGGCGCACCCAGGAGGAGTGTGGAGCAGGTCGGGAGGATTGCCGGCGATGGGGTTGAGACGGCCGCCCTTGCGGTCGGGCCGGGCGAGGGACTGCATCAGCCCCAGGCTGTAGGGGTGGGCGGGACGCCGGAACACCTCCTTGATGGTGCTCTGTTCGACCACCCGGCCGGCGTACATCACGGTCACGAAGTCGGCCACCTCCGCCACCACCGCCAGGTCGTGGGTGATCAGGATCAGGCCCATACCGGTGTCGGCCTGGAGGTCGGCCAGCAGCTCCATGATCTGGGCCTGCACCGTCACGTCGAGGGCGGTGGTCGGCTCGTCGGCGATCAGCAGCTCCGGGTCGAGGGCCAGGGCCATGGCGATCATCACCCGCTGGCGCATCCCGCCCGAGAACTCGTGGGGATACTGGTGGACACGCCGGCGGGCCTCGGGCACCCCCACCAGGTCGAGCAGCTCGACGGCCCGCTCGACGGCCGCCTGCTTGCTGACGGTGCGGTGCGTGCGGATCATCTCGCCGATCTGGTCACCGATGGTGAACACCGGGTTCAGGGCCGTCATCGGGTCCTGGAAGATCATCGCCACCCTCGCACCTCGGATCTTGCGGCGCTCGTCCTCCGGCAGCTGTAGCAGGTCCACCCCCCGGTAGAGGATCTGGCCGTCGGTGACGAAGCCGGGAGGCGAATCGATGATGCCCATGATGGCGGAGGCGCTCACCGTCTTGCCCGAACCGGACTCGCCCACGATCGCCAACGTCTCTCCCCGGTCGACCGCGTAGCTCACCCCTTCGTTGGCTTTGACCACGCCGTAACGGGTGCGGAACTCCACGTGCAGGTCGCGCACCTCCAGCAACGGAGCGGTGGGGTCGTAACCGTCGATGGTGACGCGCTCGGCTTCGACCGTCATCGCAGCTTGGGATCGAGTGCGTCGCGCAGGGCGTCCCCCATGAGGATGAAGGCGAAGACGGTGACCGAGAGGAAGAGGCCGGGGAAGAAGAGCAGATGGGGTGAGCTGAGGATTCGAAGTTGGGCCTTGGAGATCATCAGCCCCCACGAGATCGCCGGGAGCTGGAGGCCCACCCCCAGGAACGAGAGGGCCGCCTCGGCGGCGATGATCACCCCGACCGTGATCGCCGAGTAGACCACCACCGGGGCGATGGCGTTGGGCAGGATGTGTCTGGTGAGAATCCGGAAGTCGCTCGCTCCCAGCGCTCGGGCCGCTTCGACGTAGTCCTGCTCCTTTGCCGACAGCACCGACGATCGGTAGAGCCTGAGCAGGGTGGGCCATCCGAGGATGATCAGCACGAACGAGACCTGGAAGAAGCCCTTCTGGCCCAGCAGGCTGAGGATGACGATGCCGCCCAAGATGGTGGGGATGGCGAACCAGATGTCGGTGATGCGGGCGATGATCGAGTCGACCACCCCTCCGTAGTAGCCGGCCAGGCTGCCCAGGATGATGGCGAGGGCGGCGGCGAAGAAGGTCACCACCACCCCGATCGACATCGAGATCCTCGCTCCGTAGATGGTGCGGGCGTAGTAGTCGCAGCCCTGGAGGTCGAACCCGAACCAGTGCTCGCTGCTGGGGGTTCCCAGAGAATTGGACAGGTTGCAGGCGCGGGGATCGGCCGACGTGAACAGGCCGGGGAAGATGGCCATCGCCGTGAGGATGAGGATGATCACCGCCGACACCACGAAGATGGCGTTGCGGCGCAGCTCCTTCCAGGCGTCGGACCAGAGGCTGGCTGGAGGGGCGACGGCGGCGGCCTCCTCCACCAGAACCTCCGGCAGCGCCTCCGGAGCCATTTCCGTCGTCGTTGGATCCGGCACCGTGACGCCGTCTCTGGTCGCCTCACTCATAGCGGATGCGCGGATCGAGTACGGCGTAGAGGATGTCCACCAACAGGTTGGAGATCATGAAGACGATCACGAGGAAGGTGACGATCCCCACCACCACCGTCCCCTCCTGCCGAAGAGTGGCCTGGTAGACGGCGTTGCCGATGCCGGGCATGTTGAAGATGGCCTCGGTGATCACCGCCCCGCCCATCAGCGCCCCGAGATCCACCCCGAGGAAGGTGATGACCGGGATGAGCGAGTTGCGGAGGGCGTGTACTCCCACCACCCGGCGCCGGGTGAGGCCCTTGGCGGTGGCGGTGCGGACGTAGTCGCCCCGCAGGTTCTCCACCAGGCTGGTGCGGGTCAGGCGGGCGATGTAGGCGAGGGAGACGGAACCGAGCACGATGGCCGGCAGGATGAAGCTCTGCAGGCCGTCCCGGATCCCGGCGACCGGCAGCCATTTCAGTTTCACCCCGATCAGGATCTGGGCGAGAAAGCCCAGCACGAAGATGGGGATCGAGATCACCACCAGGGTCGATATTCGCACCAGGTTGTCCATGAAGCCGCCCCGGTTGAGCCCGGCCAGGATGCCGGCGATGAGCCCGATCACCAGTTCGAAGGCGAAGGCGAAGATGGCCAGCTTGAAGGTGACCGGGATCCGCTCCTTCATGATCTCGGTGACCTCGCGCCCGCGGAAGTCCTGGCCGAAGTCGCCCTGGACGACGCCGCCGATGTACAGCGCATACTGCTTCCAGAGCGGCTCGTCGAGGTTGTAGCGATCCCGCAGGGTCTGCTGGACGGAGGCGGGGAGGGGCTTCTCGCCGGACAGGGCTCGAATCGGATCCCCAGGGATCATGAACACCAGGGCGAAGATGAGGAAGGTAGCGCCCAGGAACACCGGAATGAAGTGCAGGATCCGGCGAATCAGGTAGCGGCCCATTGCCGGCATCCTAGCCGCACCCGTCGTAGCTCAGCCTGCCCTGACGGTGCAAATGGAGAGGGGGGGGGGCGGC
>JBFGJL010000159.1:0-4818 GCA_041577235.1 Acidimicrobiia bacterium
CCTCTCCGAATCCGTTGATCACCGTCAGCATCAACCACATGCCGGCCGCTCCCCCCCACAGCGGGAAGCCGCCGAAGCGGCCGAAGGCGGCAAGCTCCGGCCAGGGCCGGCCGGTGGCGGCCATGACGGCCGCGACCGCGGCGAAGAGGACCAGCGGGCTCGCGGCCACCAGGTACCAGCGGACGGGCACCTTCCAGCGGAGCATGCGTCGCAGGAGGCCGTCGACTCCTTCGCGGCCGTCGGCCAGCGCCGCCACTCCCAGTGCCGCCATCAGCGGCCCCAGCAAGCCGGGGAAGTGAAACGGGCCGCCGGGTTCGATGCTCTCGCCTCCCACCGCCAGCGGCAGCCAAGAGCTCCAGGAGAGCGCGAAGGTGAGCAGGTAGAAGGCGGAGACCCGGTGCCTCCGAACGCTTGCTCGCCATGCGCCCGATTCGACCATGGGGATCGCTCGCCTGCATGATGGCCGCCACCGGCGCCTGCCACCAGAGGCGAACGCCGGTTGATCAGGGCGCCAGCGCCTTTCACGCCGAGTGACAGCGAACGCCACGCTCGAACCGGTGCGGCCGGGCCGGGAGGTCGCACGGCGCCGCCCGGAAGCCATCCTTCTCTGGGATGGGGATCGGGCGATGGCCGGCGAGTGGAGGTGACGGGATTTGAACCCGTGGCCTCTTCCGTGCGAGGGAAGCGCTCTGCCGAACTGAGCTACACCCCCAATGGGACTCGCATGTTACCCGCCCGGGGGCACGTCTCCACCGTCGAGCCGGCGCTGCAACTCCGCCCGCAGGCGCTCCTGCACCACCGTTGCCGTGAGGTCGGCCCGGCTCCGCTCCACCAGGCTGCGGGCCACATCGGTGGTCCTGCGGAGACCACCGGTCATCCCGTCCGGGTAGTCGAGGTCGGCCAGCAGGTCGACCACCGCATCCATTGCCACCAGCGCCTCCTCGGCGGCCTCGGCATCGCCGGACCGCAGCTGGTCGAGGAGCCGCCGCCGCAGCTCTCCCACCGCCTCGCCCAGACCGTTCAGGAAGGGGGCCGCCCCGATCGTCAGGTCCTCGTGGGTGGGAAGCGGCTCCCCCTTGGCCAGCGCCACCGTCAGCCTCGCCTCGGCATACTCCTTGGCCGCATCGGCGATGAACCCGGCATGGAGCACGTCCTGATGGTCGGCCAGCACCGCTTGTGCCTCTCGAAGGAGTTGCTCGGCCTCGGCCAGCAGCGACTCTGCCTGGTCCCACTCGGCCCGGTGGACCGAACGGATGGCGTTGGCCGAGGCGCGGATCACCTTTCGAACGTTGGTGAGGGCTCGCTCCCGAGCACCGAACTTGGCATCGAGCTCGGCCCTGGCCAGCGTGGCCAGTCGAGAGAGGTCGGGAGGGTTCACCCGACGGTCAGCTGGCGACGATCTTGATCAGCTGCTCGTCGGTCTGGGTCGCGTCCGGCGGCGCCAGCGGACCCACCGGTTCCAGTTCGGGACGGGCCGCCCGCCGCTGCTTGATCTGCACGAGCATCGCCACGTACCAGGCCACGGCGGCATCGATGGCGATGTGCACCAGCAGCCAGGAAGGCGAGCCCAAGGCAAAGGCCAGCATCAGGCTGCCGGCCGCCAGAGTGCCGAGGAACACCAGCATCCGGCGACGCCGCGCCAGCACTGCCGCCCGGCCGCCCAGTCCCATGCGGCCCCGCACCTGAACGGACGCCAGGCGCGCCGTCCAGCGGTCGAACTCCTCGGTGGAGTTGAGTGGTGTGTTCCGTCGGGAGGCGAAGATCTCCGGGAAGAGAAACGCTCCCCACACCGCCGCCAGCAGGACAAACAGGAGAATGATTCCGGTCTTATCCATGAGTGCGATCCGCCCTGTTCGCTGCCGGGAGGGTAGTCAGTTGACCCTGCAACGACAAGCGCATCCGAATGGCCTCAATGATGCTCGTCGGGCTCGGCTCTCAGCAGGCGGATCGCGTGCTCGAGGGCGGGCCCGATGACGTCCAGCGACTCCACCGCGCCCCGTTCCGAGCCGGGCAGGTTGACGATGAGCGTGGCTCCGGCGATGCCGGCCACCCCCCGGGAGAGCATCCCGTGAGGGTTGCGACCGAAGGTGGCCGCCCGCATCGCTTCGGCCAGGCCCGGGGCCGGACGATCGAGCAGGGGCCGGGTCGCCTCCGGTGTCAGGTCGCGCGGACCGAACCCGGTTCCGCCCGTCGTCACGATCAGATCGACCCGTCCCACCCACCTGCCCAGGGCCTCTTGGACCGCCTCCACGCCGTCCTCGGTGAGGTCCGACTCGACCTGAAATCCCCAGGAGGACAGGGAGGTGAGGGCGGCGGGCCCGGACCGGTCCTCGGCTTCGCCCCGGCTGACCCGATCGCTGACGGTGACCACCACCGCCTTCACGCGTTCCACTCTCCGGAGCGTCCCCCCGACTTGTGGAGGAGACGCACCGCCCGCACCTCGGCGCCTCGCTCGACTCCCTTCACCATGTCGTAGATGGTGAGCGCGGCGACGGCCACCGCCGTCATCGCCTCCATCTCCACCCCGGTGGAGGCCGTGGTCTCGACCCGAGCGACCACCTGGACGCCCAGCGCCACCTCGTCCAGCTCCACCGCCACGTGGGAGAGCGGAAGGGGATGGCACAACGGCAGGAGCTCGGGCGTCCGCTTGGCCGCCATGATGCCGGCCACCCGGGCGGCGGCCAGCGCGTCACCTTTGGGCAACCCTCCCTCGAACAACAGGTGCCGGGTGGGAGCCGACATGCGCACCAGGGCCTCCGCCACCGCCACGCGGCGGGTGGCCGGTTTGTCCCCGACGTCGACCATGTGGACCCGACCCTCGGAGTCGAGGTGGGAGAGATCGAGCATGGAATCCTCGTCGCTCTCATCGCCCGGCTGCTGGGCGACAGCACCGACCAGCGCCAGACACTCGTCGCAGATGCGGTGCCGGCCGGCGGCCACCATCCGCTTCGCCCGATCGGCGCCCTTGGCGCAGAACGAGCAGGTGGCGACCTCCCCCACCGCCGCCGCCACCCGCAAGAACCGGCCCTCCTCGGGCAGCGGGTCGCGCCGGGCCTCGGTGGCACAGTCCTCACAGATCGCCGTCTCCGCCCCGACCATGGCCGGGGCAGCGGCGATGCGGCCGCAGAAGCCACAGCTGTGGGCGGCGCTAACCACCGAGCACCTCCTGCTCGCTGCGGGCCTCCGGCCAGCGGAACATCTCCAGCATCACCGGTGTCCCTTCCGCCACCGAGCCGGTGCCGGCCGGGATCACCGCGAAGGCGTCGGCGGCGGCGAGAGCCGAGAGGACGTTGGACGACTGCCCCCCCGATGGCGCCGCCCACCAGTCCGAATCGTCCCGCCGGACCGCCACCCGCAGAAAGACGGTCTTGGCCGGATCGGTGGTCACCGCCTTCGCCAGCCGCCCCGACACGATGGGACGGAAGAGGCGGGTCGCCCCCATCATCTTGAGGAGGGCGGGCCGGACGAACTGCTCGAAGGCGACCACTACCGACACCGGGTTGCCGGGGAGACCGAAGAGGGGGGTACCGGCCAGCAGGCCGAAGGCAAAGGGCTTGGCCGGCTGCATGGCCACCCGCCAGAATTCGACATCGCCGAGCTCGGCCAGGACCGCCTTCACCAGGTCGTACTCGCCCATCGACACCCCACCCGAGGTCAGTACGACGTCGGCCTGCTCCGACCCCGCCGCCAGAGTCTCACGCAGGGTTACGGCGTCGTCGGGAACGATGCCCAGATCCAGCACCTCGGCCCCCAGCTCCTCCAGCAGCGCCTGCAGCACCGGCCGGTTGGTGTCGCGGATCCAACCGGGCTCCAGCTCGACCGTGGTGGGAGCTTGCACCTCGTCACCGGTCGAGCAGATCGCCACCCGCGGCCGCCGACGGACCCGAGGGCGGGCGGCGCCGACCGCCGCCAACAGCCCGAGATGGGCCGCCCCGAGACGATCGCCGGGCGCCAACACCGTCGAGCCGGCCCCCACGTCGCCACCGGCGGGACGGACGGCGGTACCGACCTCCACCGGCTTGCGGATCTTCACCCGATCACCCTGCGGCTCGGTCTCCTCGACCATCACCACCGCGTCGGCCCCGGCCGGAAGGGGAGCACCGGTCATGATCTTGATGGCCGACCCGGGACGCACCGAACCGGTGGCCACGTGGCCGGCGGGAACGTCCTCCAGCACCTCCAGCACCACCGGGGCGTCGGCGGTGTCGGCCGCCACCACCGCGTAACCGTCCATCGCCGAGTTGGGAAACGGGGGGACATCGTGGCGGGCCACCACCGGCTCCGCCAGCACCAGACCCCGGGCCGCTGCGAGCGGGACCTCGATCACCGGTTGAGAGGGCACGCTGCCCAGGACTTGGCGCTGGGCCTCCGCCAGCGGCTTCATCCCGCCGGGCCCAGATTCTCCACGAGCCGCCGGTAGCGCTCGCCCCAGGCATTGTGGGCGAGGCCCAGCACGGTGGTCGCTTCCACCAACCCGTACGGCGTCCCCACATCGAGGAGGTCCTGTTCGGCCACCGCCCCCAGGCACCGTCCCGCTCGAGCCAGCCCGTCGATGGCGTCGGTCAGCTGGACCTCGCCCCCGTGCCCGGGTTCCAGCTTGGCGAGGACGTCGAAGATCTCGGGAGTGAACAGGTACCGTCCGATCAAGCCGAGGCTGGAAGGGGCCGCCTCCCGCCCCGGCTTCTCGACCGCCCCCTTCACCTCCACCACCTTCTCGTCGAGCCACTCCCCGGGGACGACGACGCCATAGCGATCGAGATACTCCTCGGTGAGGCGTCGCAGGCACACCACCGACGAGCCCTGGAAGGCCTCGGCCAG
>JBFGJL010000160.1:0-4781 GCA_041577235.1 Acidimicrobiia bacterium
GCGGACGGGGCGGCCACGATCCAGGCCCCGCCGGTGCCGTGCAGGCTGACCGGGATACCGGCCTGGCGAGCCACCGCTCCGAGCTGGGCCACTGCCGCCCCCGAACCCCGGGCCACGGCCAGTGCCAGGCGCGAGTCGGAGAACATGGCCCATCCGGCCGCCCGGGAGGGGGTGTCGACCAGGCTGGCGGCCCCGGCCGGCAGCCCGGCCTCGGCCAGCGCCGGGCCCAGCGCCCCGGCCACGATCGCCCGGGCGGTGCCGAGGGCGTCGGATCCGATCCGGAACACGACGCTGTTGCCACTCCGCAGCACGCCGGTGGCGTCGGCGAACACGTTGGGCCGGCCCTCGAACACGAAGCCCACCACGCCCAAGCCGGCTCGCACCTGCTCCACCTGCCAGCCCTGGTGGCGAATGGTGTCGGTCACCATCCCCCGCCCGGAAGGCGCCTTCGCCCACATGCGCAGTCCGTCGACCATCCCGGCCCGCATCTTCTCCGTCAGCTCCAGGCGGGTGGTGGAGCGTCCCCGTTCCCTCGCTCGGGCGATGTCCTCGAGGTTGGCGGCGGCCACGGAGCCGAAGGACTCGTCGTCCTCGAGGCGGGCGGCGAAGGTCTCGAAGAAGGCCGAGATCTGGTCGTCGCCGACCCTGCCCATCTGCTGGAAGGCCTCCCAGGCGGCCGCCACCGCCGCCTCCGCCACCGCCCAGTCGGCCTCCGGGATGTGGAGGAGGTCGCCGGTGGTCTGGACCACCAGCAGCCGGTCGCCTGGCTGGAACTCGGCGGCCAGTTGCTCGGGCACGCGCGCCACTCGGTTGCCCCCGTACGGGATCAGCATGCCGGGCGTCAGTCGACGCAGGAGGCTGTGTTCCATCCCCTCACGCTATCCCACCGGAGGGGAATCGGCCAGCTGGCGCCGGTCAGCGCACCTCCCAGGTGCCCAGCGAGCGGATCAGCCGGTCCAGCTCGCCGGGGCCGCGCTTGGCCTGTGCCTCCACCAGCTGGTGCTGGAGGGCCCCGTCGTAGGTGGTGCGGGGGGCGTCCCGGAGGACCCCCAGAGGGGTGGGACCGTGGGGCCCGTGCGAGAGGCGGCTGAGGGCGAACGCCACGCTCGGGTCTTCCGCCTTCTCGTCGTGCACCAGGATCTGCTCGGCCGCCACCTCGGATCGATCCACCACCCGCGCCCGGCCTTCATCCAGGATCACCGCCTTCTCGGAGTCGGGACCGAACACGATCGGTTTGCCGTGCTCGAGGAAGATCCGATTGTGGTCGCGCTCCTGTTTACCGGTCAGCTCGATGAAGGCCTTGTCGTTGAAGACGTTGCAGTTCTGATAGATCTCCATGAAGGCCGCCCCCGGGTGCTCGTGGGCGCGCCGCAGCATCTCGGTCGTATGAGTGCGGTCCATGTCGATGGTGCGGGCGACGAAGCTCGCCTCCGCTCCCAGCGCCAGGCTCACCGGGTTGAAGGGATAGTCGATGGAACCCATCGGACTCGACTTGGTGGCCTTGCCCACCTCGCTGGTCGGCGAGTACTGACCCTTGGTGAGGCCGTAGATCTGGTTGTTGAACAGCAGGATCTTGATGTTGACGTTGCGCCGGAGGGAGTGAATGAGGTGGTTACCGCCGATCGAGAGGGCGTCTCCGTCCCCGGTCACCACCCACACCGACAGGTCGGGTCGGCTGGCGGCGATGCCGGTGGCGATGGCCGGGGCACGACCGTGGATCGAGTGCATGCCGTAGGTGTTCATGTAGTAGGGGAAGCGCGACGAGCAGCCGATGCCGGACACGAACACGATCTTCTCCCGCTCCAGACCCAGGTCGGCCATGAAGGCCTGCACCGAGGCGAGGATCGTGTAGTCGCCGCAGCCCGGGCACCAGCGCACCTCCTGGTCGGTCTGAAAGTCGGCGCGGGTGTATTCCAAGGTCATGAGCCAATCATCTCCACGATCTTGTCTTCTATCTCCGACACCCGGAACGGAACACCGGCCACCTTGTTGAGGCCGGTGGTGGCCACCAGGTACTCGGCCCTGATCAAACGAGAGAGCTGGCCGGTGTTGAGCTCGGGCACCAGCACCTGCCGGTAGCTCCGCAGCACCTGTTCCAGGTTGATCGGGAACGGATTGAGGTAACGCAGGTGGGCGACCGCCAGCGGCAGACCGCGTCGCCGCACCCGCCGCGCCGCCGCCCGAACCGAACCGTAGGTCGAACCCCACCCGATCACCAGCAGCTCGGCGTCCTCGTCGGCCTCGACCTCCAGGGGCGGGATGTCGTTGGCGATGTTCTGCACCTTCCAGGCGCGGGTGTCGGTCATCAGCTGGTGGTTGTCCTCGTCGTAGGACACGTTGCCCGTCACCTCTTCCTTCTCGAGTCCGCCGAGCCGGTGCTCCAGGCCGGGAGTGCCGGGAATGGCCCACGGTCGGGAGAAGGTGTCCGGATCGCGGTAGTAGGGGAGGAAGGGCCCGTTCCCGTTGTTGGCCGCCGCAAACGGCACGCTGATGTCCGGGAGCTGATTCAGGTCGGGCAGTCGCCACGGCTCGGAGCCGTTGGCGATGTGATTGTCGGACAGCAGGATGACAGGAGTCATGTACTTCAGGGCGATACGCGCCGCCTCGACGGTGGCGAGAAAGGCATCGGACGGCGACGAGATGGCCAGCACCGGCAACGGCGACTCGCCGTGCCGTCCATACATCGAGAACAACAGATCGGCCTGCTCGGGCTTGGTGGGCATACCGGTGGAGGGCCCGGCCCGTTGCACGTTGACCACGATCAGCGGCAGCTCCATCATGAAGGCCAGGCTGATCCCCTCGCTCTTGAGGGCGATGCCGGGGCCGCTGGATCCGGTGGCGGCCAGATTGCCGGCGAAGGCGGCGCCGATGGCCGAACCCACCGCGGCGATCTCGTCTTCGGCCTGGAAGGTCCTCACCCCGAAGTTCTTGTGTCGAGACAGCTCGTGGAGGATGTCGGAGGCGGGGGTGATCGGGTACGAACCGTAGAAGAGCGGCAGCTTGGCGCACTGTCCGGCGGCGATGAGACCCCAGGCGAGAGCGGTGTTGCCGGTGATGTTGGTGTAGGTGCCGGGGGCGAGGTGGGCCGGCTTGACCTCGTAGGTGGTCTTCATCGCCTCGGTGGTGAATCCGAAGTTGTAGCCGGCTCGCAGCGCCAGCGAGTTGGCTGCCTCCACCTCCGGACGCTTGCCGAACTTCTTGGTGATCCACTGCAGGGTCGGCTCGAGCGGCCGGTTGAACAGCCAGGCCAGCAGCCCCAGCGCGAAGAAGTTCTTGGAGCGGAGCACATCCCGGCCCGACACCCCGCTGTCCTTCACCGCCTCCTTGGTGAGGGTCTCCATCGGAACCTCGATCACGTTGTAGCCGTCGAGGGTGCCGTCGGTGAGCGGGTTGGAGTCGTAGCCGGCCTTGTGGAGGTTGCGCTCTTCGAAGGCCTCGGTGTTGACGATGATCGTCCCGGCCCGGCGGAGGTCGTGGAGGTTCGACTTGAGGGCGGCCGGGTTCATGGCCACCAGCACGTCGGGCTCGTCCCCGGGGGTGAGGATGTCGAAGTCGGCGATCTGCACCTGGAACGACGAGACCCCGGGCAAGGTGCCGGCGGGGGCACGGATCTCGGCCGGGAAGCTGGGGAGGGTGGCGAGATCGTTGCCGAACGACGCCGAGGCGTCGGTGAAGCGGTTTCCGGCTACTTGCATACCGTCGCCGGAATCACCAGCGAAGCGGATCACTACCTTGTCGAGCGTCTCCCGCAGGCGCTCATCGGAGTGCATGGTGGCGGTGTCATCTGACACGTCGGATCACTTCCTTCACAGGACACGGGAGATAGCTCGTCGTTCATGCTCTTTCGGAGCCCAGTCATGGTCGCCGCGCCCTTGTTCCTTCAATCGGCAAGGTGGCCGCCAATCTTCAGGGGTTCGGGAGAGCCTCACCCCACGGCCACCAGGCGGATTGTACCGCTCGCGCCGCCGCAATCGGCGGCTCTGAGCCTCACGTCGGGAGGCTCAGTCCCGGAGGAGAAACGAACCCCACCACCCCCGCCTGCTCGAGGCCCGACCCGACTGCCAGCAGACGCCCTTCTTCCCACCAGGGAGCGATCAGCTGGAGGGAGGCGGGGGGTGGGCCGGTTCCGGCCAGAGGTAGCGCCAGCGCCGGCACGCCCATGTGATTCACCAGGGCGGAGAACCACGAGAGAGCAGCTCGGTAGGGCACCTCCCTCCCATCCACGTCGATGGTGGCGCGGCTGAGCCGCTTGGGTCCGGCGGCCACGGTCGGGGTCGCCAGCAGGTCGACCTGTTCGAAGAGCCGGGCGGTGGCGGCGCGCAGGCCGGCCCGCCATCGCTGGGCCGCCACATACCGGTCGAGGGTGACCTCCAGGGCGGCGGCGATCCGCTCGGCCACCTCCGGTCCGTACGGCTTGTCGGGGTCCTGGAACCACTGGCGGTGGAGGGCGGCGACCTCTCCTCCGATCAGGTCAGCGATGAGGAAGGGCTGCTCCAGGTAGGACGATCGTATCGGCTCGACCGTGATGCCGAGGTCGCTCATCCGGTCGAGCGCCGCCGAGAAGTCGGTCCGCACCGCCTCCGAGGCCGGGGCTTGCTCCACCCAGGGTTCGGGAACGCCGACAGTCAGCCCCTGCCACGCGTCCTCGCTGGGAGCGACCGGCCGGGGCCACGACCAGGGGTCGGATTCGTCGGGTCCGGCCAGGACCCGGTACAGGACGGCGGCGTCGGGCACCGTCCGGGTCAGGGGTCCGACGGTGTCGAGGGAAGGGGCCAGCGGAA
>JBFGJL010000161.1:0-4780 GCA_041577235.1 Acidimicrobiia bacterium
GAGATCGCTCGGGCCGAGGGGCTGATCACCGAGCCACGGACCGAGGTGATCGCCCGTGACCAGCTGGGCAGAGAGTGGGAGTGGGAGGAGAGCCCCGAGGTCACCCTCGCCATCGTCGCCGACGTCGACGAGGCGGTGGCGTTGTTCAACGGGCAGAGCCCTCGGTTCGCGGCGAGTCTCATCTCCTCGGATGAGAAGGAGCAGCGCCGATTCTTCGACACGATCGACGCCCCGTTCGTGGGAAACGGCTTCACCCGCTGGGTGGACGGCCAGTACGCGCTCGACAAGCCCGAGCTGGGTCTGTCCAACTGGCAGTTCGGGCGCTTGTTCGGTCGGGGCGGGATCCTGTCGGGGGACTCCGCCTACACCATCCGCTACCGGGTGGATCAGGAGGATCCGAACCTCCGCCGCTGACCGGCCGTCACAAGTGCTTCGACGCCTCCCGACGGGACAGACCCGACAGCTTCTCTCCGTGCTCGGCCAGGAAGGCCCGTACCGCCTCCGGATCGGTGTGGGCGTACTGCCGCAACGCCCACCCGATCGTCTTGCGGATGAAGAACTCGGTCTCGTGGGCCCTGCGCAGGCAATGGCCGAACAGCTGATCGGCGTCCGTTTCTTCGCGGTGGGTGAGCTGACTGATCAGAGCGCTCCGGCGAAGCCACAGGTCGGGATCGTCCACCCAGCGGTCGAGCAGGGGCCGGGTGCGGACTCGGTCGATGAGCAGCACCCGCCCCACCAGGTGGGCGGCCACCTCGTCGACCAGATCCCACCATGCCCCCTCGACGATGAGACGGCGGTAGAGCGGCAGCTGGTCGAAGGCGATGAAGCGGGGATGATCCACGGCCACCCCGATGGCGAGGTACTTCTCCTCCCGATGGGGCAGGGTCCACAGGGCGACGACGGCCTGCTGGTAGTCGGCCGGGGTCTCCAGCCGCAACCGCTCCCGCAACCTCCGGCCGATCCGGCGGCGGGCCGGGGCGGCCACGCCGTAAAAGGGCATGTCGGTCTTCATGTAGGCCTGCATGCGGGCGGCCCGCTCGCGCTGGGCGAGCGCTTGCAGCTCCGCCTGCACGAAGGCGACGAGACCCTCCACGGGCCGGAAGGTTAGGACCCCCTGCTCGCCCGCGCCCCGTTGCGCCGTCCGGCCCCCACCGTCAGGTCAGGAGCTCCTCAAGCTGGGTGACGTGCTCTTCGAGGTGGGAGATCAGGTAGATCTCGATGAGCTGTTCGAGGTCCATCTCTCCCCGCACCGAGTCGACCCCCACCACCGTCCAGCGGTCCTCCGGCAGAGCGCGCAGGAACGCCCGGAGATCGGCCAGATCGGACCGGACCTCCTGCCAGAGGCGATCGACCGGCACCGCCCGGCCGTGTTCCACGCCGGCCAGCCGGGTGTCGTCATCGGCAGCTCGTCCGATCGCCACCGGTTCGCCCTGGTACTCGTCGACGACGTCGCCGATCTCCTCGATCCAGAACTCGACGAACTCGGAGAGGTGCCCCCACACCTCGGGCGGCGTCCACCCGCCTGCCTCCTGCGAGCGATGCCGCTCCTCCCCCCGCCCGGCGGCCACCGCCAGCCGGTGCTCGACCCGATCGACCCGCTCGATCCACCCGTCCACGGTGCCCATGGCGACGAGTCTACGAGGACCAGGCACCGAGCTCAGGGACGAGCCGGGCGCCGGTGGCCGGCCAGCAGCCGCCAGGCCACCCAGGCCAGGACGGCCAGGGCCACCACCACCAGCAGCGGGATCACGATCGCCACCAGGGCGACGGCCAGCGAGACCACGTCCTCCACCAGGCTCACCACCGGATTGCCCAGCCCGCCGGTGGAGGCAGTGATCACCGGCCGGGCGGTGGTCTTCGTGGTGTGGACACCGCCAGCCGTGAACAGCCCCAGCACGATCGCCACCGCCGGATGGACTTCGGTCACCGTGCCGGTGGCAGCGGCGAAGGCCACCGCACCCGCCACCGGGCGCACCAGGGTCTGGATCCCGTCGTTGACCGTGTCGACCACGGGGATCTTGTCCGCCACGAACTCGATCACGGCCAGCACGGCGAGGACGGCCAGCACCCAACCATTGGCGAGCGTGTCCCAGGGAGACGTCAGCTCCAGCAGTCCGGTGAAGCGGTGCAGGAGCCCGATCATCAGCAGGGGGATGTAGGCGTTGAGCCCGGCGCTGGTCGACAACCCGAATCCCGACAGGAGCCCGGTGATCGGGTCCACCGATCAGACCGTTCCCAGCACGGCCCGCACGTCCTCGTCCTCGATGTAGGCGGCCCCCCGCTCTTGCCGCCGGGCCTGGGCCGCGACGATCACGTCGCCTTCGTCGACCCCCGCCGGCAATGGGGTGATCCAGGTGAGCAGCTCGATCACCGCCCCGTTGGGATCGGGGAAGTAGAGCGAGCGCTCATAACCACGATCGATCGGGCCTCGATAGTCGATGCCGGCCTCGTCCAGGGCCGCCATCGCCTGCTCGATCGGCACCGTCAGGTTGAGCGCCAGGTGGAGGAGATCGCCCAGCCCGCGCCGGCGTGGGGTCTCGGGGTGGGAGCCGCGCGCCGGCACGAAGTAGGCGATGAACTGCCCGGGGCCGGCCTCGAAGAACAGGTGGACGGAGTCGGGATCATCCAGGTTGGGTTGCTCCAGCACCAGCCGCATGCCCAGCACCCGGGTGTAGAAGTCGACCGTCTCGCCGTGGTTGCGGCCGATCAGGGCGGGATGGTTGATGCCGCCGACCCGAATGGCCATTCCTGCTCCTCCTCCGACCGGTGATGTGACCAGGTCAATCCTGGTACATGCGCTCGATCGCGTCTGCAAAGTTCTCGCCCACCTTGGTCCGCTTCACCTTGAGGGTGGGGGTCAGCTCGCCCTGTTCGATCGACAGCTCCCGGGGCAGGATGGTGAACTTCTTCACCTGCTCGGCCCGGGCCAGACCGGCGTTGACGGTGTCCACCGCCGCCTGGATCGCCTCCTGCACCACCGCAGAGGCAGGGGCCGGCCCGCTCTGGCCGCGCTCGGCCAAGAAGGCGGTGGCTGCCGCGGGATCGAGGGTGATGAGGGCAGTGAGATACTTGCGGCGGTCGCCGATCAACACCGCCTCCGACACGAGGGCGTGGCTCTTCAGGGCCCCTTCGATCAGTTTGGGAGCGACGTTCTTGCCGCCGGCAGTGATGATGATGTCCTTCTTGCGGCCGGTGATGAACAGGAACCCCTCGTCGTCGATCTCCCCCAGGTCGCCGGAATGCAGCCAACCGTCGCGCAGTGTCTCGGCGGTGGCGTCGGCGTCGCGGTAGTAGCCCATGAACACGTTGTCCCCCCGCACCAGGATCTCCCCGTCCTCGGCGATCTTGACCTCCACTCCCGGATAGTTGGGGCCGACGGAGCCGAACTTGGTCTAGCCGGGGACGTTGAAGCTGGTGGGGCCGGTGTCCTCCGACTGGCCGTAGACCTCGTAGACCGTCATGCCCAACCCCGCCAGGAACTCCAGCACCTCCGGGGCGACCGGGGCGGCACCGCTGACCATGAACTTGGCCTCGCCCAACCCGATCGCCTCCTTCACCTTGCCGTACACCAGCCGATCGAACAGCTGGTACTGAGCGTCGAGCAGGGCGGGAACGGTCCTCCCCTGGTTGCGCAGCGCCGCCACCTGGCGGCCCACCGCCATTGCACGGCCGGCCAGCTTGGCCTTGATCCCGCGGGCTTCGCCCAACTTGGCCTTGATCCCGGCCTGGAACTTCTCCCACACACGGGGAACGGCGAAGAAGATGGTGGGGCGGACCTCCAGCAGGTTCTGGGGCAGCCGCTCGATCGACTCGGCATAGAAGACCTGGTAGCCGTTGTGAGCCGGCCCGCTGATGGTGAAGCTCTGCTCGGCGATGTGGGACAGCGGGAGGTAGGACAGCACCCGGTCGGTGGGACCGACCCCGATCATGTCGTTCGCCTGACCCGAGGTCCATGCCAGGTTGTGGTGGGACAGCATCACCGCCTTGGGGGGCCCGGTGGTGCCCGAGGTGTAGATCAGGGTGCCCAGATCGTCTGGGGAGAGCCGATCGAGCCGCTCCTGTACCCGCGCCGGGGCGACCTGGTCGCCGGCGGACATGAACGCCTCCCAGCTCATGACCATCGGGTCATCGATCGGGCCGGCCCCGCTCATCATGACCACCTGGCGAAGATGGGGAAGCTGGTCGCGCCGGACCCGGACCTTCTCCCATTGCGATTCGTTCTCCACCAGCACCACCGGCGCCTCCGAGTGGTTGAGGACGTAGGCGACCTCGTCCGGCGACGAGGTGGTGTAGATCCCGGCCGGGACCGCTCCGACTGCCATTGCTCCCACGTCGAAGATGACCCATTCCGGCCGGTTGAAGCCGAGCATCGCCACCGGCGTCGACGGCTCCACTCCCAGGGCGAGGAAGCCCGCACCGGCCTGGCGCACCTCATGGGCATACTGCTGCCAGGAGGTCTGGTGCCAGATCCCGTCTCGTTTGGCGTGGTAGGCGGGAGCAGCTCCCAGCCGCTCGCCGTTGGCCAGGATCTTGTGGGGAATGGTGGTGGCCACCACTGGCTGGTCCCTTCGCCGGTATCCGACCAATGTACCGGTCCAGCTCAAGCCAGGGCGACCAGCTCGAGTAGGGAGTCGTCGAAGTAGACGAGATCGCCGTCGGGCATCATCATCGCCCGTTCCGGCGCCAGGGCGGCGACGAAGTCGGTGTCGTGGCTCACCAGAACGATCGTCCCCGGATAGTGGGCCAATGCCGCCAGCAGCGCCTCCTTGGCCTGCGGATC
>JBFGJL010000162.1:0-4769 GCA_041577235.1 Acidimicrobiia bacterium
GAGGCCGGTTCCGCGCCCACCGAGGATGAAGGAGGGGCGGATCATGACCGGAAAGCCGATCTCACGAGCCGCCGCTATCGCCTCCGCCATCGAACGGGCATAGCGGGCTCGGGGGGTGGCGAGACCGGCCGACTCCATGATCTGCTGGAACCGTCCTCGGTCTTCGGCCGCCTCGATGGCGGCCAGAGTGGCCCCGATCAGCTCCGTTCCGTAGAGGTCCAGCGTTCCTCGCCGGGCCAGCTCCACAGTGGTGTTGAGAGCGGTCTGCCCGCCCAGGGTCGGCAGCAGGGCGTCCGGTCGTTCCATCGCGATGATTCGCTCGACCACGTCGGCCGTGATCGGCTCCAGATAGGTGGCATCGGCAAACTCCGGATCAGTCATGATCGTGGCCGGGTTGGAATTCACCAGCACCACTCGGTACCCCTCCCGCCGCAGCGCTTTGGCCGCCTGGGTTCCCGAGTAGTCGAACTCGCAGGCCTGGCCGATCACGATGGGACCGGAGCCGATCAGGAGGATGCTGCGCAGGTCCTGCCGGGCCGGCATCAGCCGGGCCTCGTTGCCATGGTCACGAAACGATCGAACAGCTCGAGGGCGTCGTGGGGGCCGGGAGCCGCCTCGGGGTGGTATTGCACGGAGAAGGCAGGCACGTCGCGGCAGCTGAGGCCCTCGAGGGTGCCGTCGTTGAGGTTCTGGTGGGTGGGTTCCACCACTCCGTACTCGGTGTCCACCCGGTCGGGCAGCAGCTCGGCGCCGGGCAGGCCCCGGCGGGCCGGCGCCCTCCCCTCGTGCAACGACCACAGGTCGATGGCGAAACCGTGGTTCTGGGCGGTGATCTCCACCCGGCCGTCGCCCAACCGGCGCACCGGGTGGTTGCCCCCATGGTGGCCGAAGGGAAGCTTGAAGCTGGCGGCACCCAACGCCAGGCCCAGCACCTGATGGCCGAGGCATATACCGAAGACGGGCACCCGGCCCAGCAGGCCTCGGACGGCCGCAATCGTGGCCGACAGGGGCTCGGGGTCGCCGGGGCCGTTGGACAGGAACACCCCGTCGGGGCGGTAGGCGAGAATGTCGTCGGCTCCGGTCACGGCCGGTACCACCTGCACCTCGATTCCCCGGGCGGTGAGCTGGTGGCCAATCGCTCGCTTCATCCCCAGGTCGACCGCCACCACCGTGCCGCGCCGCTCAGCTCGGGGCGGAAGGAGGTAGGGCTGGGGGGTGGAGACCACCGAGGCCAGATCCTGGCCCTCCATGCGGGGCGCTTCGGCCGCCAGCCGGCGCAACTCGGCCTCGTCGACCCCGGCTCCGATCGCCACCGGCATCGCCCCCTCCTGGCGGATGTGGCGGGTGAGGCGCCGAGTGTCGATCTCGCTGAGGCAGACGATCCCGCTCTGGCGGAGGTAGGCGGCCAGGCTCCCCTCCGCCCGCCAGTTGGATTGCCGCCGGGACAGCGACCGAACCAGCAATCCGGCCGCCACCGGAGCCGTCGCCTGATCGTCCTCCGGGGTGACCCCATAGTTGCCGATGTGGGGCATCGTCATCGCCACCACCTGGCCCGCATAGGAAGGATCGGTCAGGACCTCTTGATATCCGGTCATGGTGGTGTTGAACACCACCTCCCCTACGGCCACCCCCTCGGCTCCCACCGACTGTCCCCGGAAGACGGCCCCGTCGGCGGTGACGGCCCGGCCGGCGCTCATCGTTGCACCTTCTCGTCCCGAAAGGTGGGCTGCCCCTCGAAGATGGTGGCGACCACCCGACCGCGCAGCTGGCGTCCTCGAAACGGTGAGTTGTCCGCCTTCGACACGAACCGGTCGGGAACCCACGGAGCGGCCGGGTCGAAGACGACCAGATTGGCGGGAATCCCCTCCTCGACCCAGCGACCGTGGCGGCTCAGGCCGGCGATGGCGGCCGGTGCCACCGACATCCGCTCGAACAGCTCCACGGGCTCGAGGCTCACCGCGCTGGCGGTGGCAGCGGCGGCGGTCTCCAGCCCGATCACCCCCCGCGGTGCCTCCTCGAAGGGCACGTCCTTCTCGTGGGCGGCGTGGGGTGCGTGATCGGTAGCGACGGCGTCGATGGTCCCGTCCTGCAGGCCGGCCGTCAGCGCCGCCACGTCGGCGGCCGCGCGGAGCGGGGGGTACATCTTGTAGACCGGATCCATCGTCTCCACCAGCCGGTGATCGAAGGTGAGGTGATGGGGGGTGACCTCGGCCGTCACCGGCAGCCCCTCCTGCTTGGCGGCGTCCACGAGCCGAACCGATGCCTCGGTGGAGACGTGCTGCGCGTGGTAACGAGCCCCGGTCAGGCGAACCAGTGCCAGGTCACGGGCGATGATCAGCTCCTCGGCCAACCCCGGGAGGCCTGCCATCCCCAGCCGGGACGAAATCGATCCCTCGTGCATGTGGCCGCCGGCGGCCAGACCGGGATCTTCGGCGTGCTGGGCGACGACCCCTCCCAATTCGGCGATGTACTCCATGGCGCGACGCAGCAATCCGGCGTCGGACACCGTGCTGCCGTCGTCGGTGAACAGACGCACTCCGGCCGCCCACAGCTCGTCCAGGTGGGCCAGCTTCTGGCCCGACCGGCCCATCGACAGGCAACCGGCCGGCACCACCTCCACCAGTCCCACTCCCCGTCCCTGGTCTCGCACGTAGCGGGCGAGATGGCCGGCATCGGTGGGCGGCTTGGTGTTGGGCATGGCCACGAGGGCGGTGTAGCCGCCGGCGGCGGCGGCCGCCGATCCGCTCTCGATGTCCTCCTTCCACTCCTCCCCCGGTTCTCGCAGGTGGGCGTGCAGGTCGACGAAACCCGGACCGACCAGGTGACCGGATGCCTCCACCACGTCGCACTCCCCCCGATCCAGATCGGGTCCCACCCGAGCCACCGCCCCGTCCCGGACGAGGACGTCCAGGCGGACCGGGCCATCCGGGGTCAGCACGGTGCCACCGGCGATGAGCAGATCAGGCATCACTCTCGCCTCCGAGGAGACGAAACAGGACTGCCATCCGCACCGCCACCCCATTGGCCACCTGGGGAAGGATCAGCGAGCGGCGATCGTCGGCCACGTCGGCGGCGATCTCCACCCCCCGGTTCATCGGCCCCGGATGCATCACCACCGCCTCGGGGGCCAGCCGGTCGAAACGTCGCCTGGTGAGACCGAACCGATCAACGTACTCGGGGAGCGAGGGGAAGACCGACGCTCCCCCCCGCTCGGTCTGGATCCGCAGCAGGTACACGACGTCCATCTCCTCGACCACCCCGTCCCACCGCTCCGACCAGCTCACCGGCCAGCCGTCGAGCGTGACCGGGAGCAGGGTCTTGGGCGCCACCAGAGTCACGTGCGCTCCCAGCGCAGTGAAGGCGGACACGTTGGATCGGGCGACACGGGAGTGGCGGATGTCGCCCACCAGGGCCACCCGCAGCCCTTCGAGCTTGCCGAAGTGACGGCGGATGGTGAGGCAGTCGAGGAGCGCCTGGGTGGGATGTTGATGCGCTCCGTCGCCGCCGTTGACCACCGGCACCGAAACCCAGTCGGCGATCCGGCGGGGAGCCCCGGTGGCCGAGTGACGAACGACCAACAGGTCCGATCCCATCGCTTCGAGGGTCAGGACCGTGTCCTTCAGGCTCTCCCCCTTGGCCAGCGACGACGATCCGGGCGCGAAGCTCATGGTGTCGGCCGAGAGGGCCTTGGCCGCCTTCTCGAACGACAGCCGGGTGCGGGTGGACGGCTCGAAGAAGACGGTGGTGACGGTCTTGCCCCGCAGGGCCGGAACCTTGGGAATCGGGCGGGCGAGGACGTCGACGAACTCGTCTGCCAGGTCGAGGAGGTTCTCGAGCTCTTCCCTCCCCAGCTCGTCGATGCTCAGGAGGTGCCTCACGGTTGTTCCGCCTCGATCCAGACTCCTTCCTCCCCGCCTCCGAAGCGGACCCGCACTCGCTCGTGCTGGGCGGTCGGCAGGTTCTTGCCCACGTAGTCGGCGCGGATGGGCAGCTGCCGGTGGCCCCGATCCACCAGCACCGCCACTTCCACTGCTTCCGGCCGCCCCAGGTCGCTGAGGGCGTCGAGGGCGGCTCGGATGGTCCGGCCCGTGTAGAGGACGTCGTCGACCAGGACCACCGTCTCCCCGGTGAGATCGACCGGTATCAGCGTCCGGCCCAGCCGGGTGGTGGGACGGCTGTCCAGATCGTCGCGGTAGAGGCCGATGTCCAGCTCCCCGACCGGGACCTTCGATCCTTCGAACTCGGCGATGGCGTCGGCGATCGCCTCGGCCAGGGGCACGCCCAGGGTGTGGATACCGACCAGGATCAGCTGATCGGTCCCGCGGTTGCGCTCCAGGATCTCGTGGGCCATCCGCCGCAACGCCCGGACGATCTCGTCGGGCTCCATCACCTTCGGCATCGGCCGTCCCGTCTACGCGGAGCGACGGCGGCGCCGGCACGCTCATCCATCTTCGGCTCCTTCTCGGCCTCACCGGACCGGGTTAAAGGGAAGCGCTCGGCGACCTTAGCAGCGCCGGCCGCGGGGTCGACAGCTTTCGATCAGGGGGTGGAGCCTCCCCGCTCGCTAGCTGCCAAGCGGGCGAGGACCCCATTGACGAAGGCGCCACTCCGGTCGGTCGAGAACGCCTTGGCCAGGCGCACCGCCTCGGCCACCACCACTGCTGCTGGGGTGCGGGGCTCGTAGCGCAGCTCGTACAGGCCGAGCCGCACGATGGCCCGATCCACGGCCGGCATCCGGTCGACCCGCCACCGCTCGGCGGCGAGCTCGA